>NZ_JAPDCD010000008.1:0-132482 GCF_027705695.1 Aeromonas sp. QDB62
GGAAAAGGAACGGTAGATACCTCTTACTATGTCAGCTCGTTATCCCCCAAGCACAAGCTGCTAGGGCACTATATACGACAGCACTGGCGGATAGAGAACAGCCAGCATTACATTCTTGATGTGGTGTTCAACGAGGATGCTTCCAGGATAGCGATGGAGGATGCGGTCGAGAATATGGCGCTATTCCGGCGGTTCGTATTGAATATCGTAAAACAGAGCAATTGTGGTGCTCGAAGTCAGAGAAACAAGCTAAAAAGAGCCGGCTGGAATGACGACTATCGGGCTCAGTTATTCTTTGGTTAAAATATCAACAAAGTGTGCTCCCGCCCTGGGGTGTTCGCGGGGTGATTCCAAAATCCCTTCTCATTTTTAGCCGCTCTCAACTGTCTTCAGTTAAGCAAACCGATTCGAAACCAGACTCTGTACAGACAGAACAAAGTTCAATATTTTCAATAATTTATTGATCAAAAACCAGACGTGATACATGCTTTCTGAAATTTGGCTTTTGAGGGGCTGGGATATGTCTGAAGGCTTTTTTTGTGGTATGGCGCTACTGCTTGGATTTTTTACTGTGGTGTTTATCTGGTCAATTTATAGCTACAAAAAACACCAGGCTAAGGACCAATAGGCAGACAAAAGCTGAGGGTTGCATTTTTAAATCTGGTGGTAGCCTTGAGCTGAATATGGAATGAAAGGATTTATGTATGCACTTTACTAAAACTATTTTTTTAATGCTACTCGTTGTTATTGGTTTGGATATCTATCAAAACACGAAATTCGGCTGGTGGCTGATTTGCTTTGCCCCCACCTTGTGGTGCTGGCCCGCCATCGCCTTTGTTGCCAGGCGGCCTCTAGGTTTATGCCTGTTGTTGCTTTGCTTTATAGCTTTTTTAGTCATGCATTGGGTAGCTGCACTTGCAACGCTTTGTGCAATAGTGCTGATTTGGATGGTTAAAACAGCCAAAACACTTCCACCTCGGCCTAAATCTCGGGTCGTTATCAAAAATTATCATTTCTGGTGAGTTGTCATGAGGGGGCACGAACTTTCACATGTGAAAGTTTTGCCCTATCACAGCATCAAAAAATAATTCGCTAATAACCAAGAATTGATGCTGTGAAACCTGAAATTTAAAGCCATGAATTAGATAACTGTTTTATCAAGACTTTTTATTTTTTGATTTTGTCCAAAAAGGGCAATTACAGCGCCGAGGTTTTCTGTGGTGCGCATTCAGAATACTCCTGCCAACTCATGAACATTGGAGGAATGTATGGCTGAAACAGAAAACGAAAAATTATTAACATTAGTTGAAGTGGCCACTATGACGTCGCTTTCACAATCGACAATCAGACGCTTAATTAACGCTGGTAAATTTCCAGCGCCGCTAAGACTCGGCCAAACCGGGCGGGCTATTCGATTCAGACCGGCTGAAATCAGACACTATCTGAATAATCTTTAACGGAGGCTGGATAATGAATAATCAATCGCAGCCTTTGGACAATAAACTGGGTGATACAGTGCACGACGCTGTACATATCAAAGTTGTCGCTCGCATCCGCTCAGCAGATAAAAAAACCAATCACGGAGTTCTGTTGGAGTGGAAAAATATCGACGATGTTGTGCTCCAAGAAATTGTTTTAATCAAACATTTGATGGGAGATCACAACAAGCTTGTTCTGGAGAGACTGATTGATACCGGCTTTCCTCTCAACAAAGTGACGCAAGGATGGCAAGGACTCAGGCGCGACTTGCTTAGTCAAATACAGCATGCTGAACCAGCTATCTGTGTAGAACGTGCAGGCTGGCATTCTGAAGGTTTTGTCACTCCTGGTTGGAGCGCTCCAGTTGGAAAAACAGCTCTGTACTTATTGTGTAAAGGGCAGGATTTAGATCTTCGCTCAAAAGGTACTTTGGAACAATGGCACGAAGAAATCGGCAAACTGTGCATTGCCAACCCCATGCTAATTTTTGCCTGCGGGATCGCTCTAAGCGCGCCATTGCTGAGGGTATCAGGGGTAGAGAATGTGATTATTCATATCACTGGCGGTTCTGGTTCTGGTAAATCGACCATCACTAAATTGGCAACCTCAGTGGTAGGTGATGAATCTTTAATGCGGACTTGGCTTAGCACGGCAAATGGTTTGGCTGCCGCAGCTGCGCTACACCATGATATACCGCTATTTTTAGATGAGTTATCACAGGCCAAGGCTGAAGATATCGATAGTGCAGTTTATTCAATTACCAATGGCCGCCCTAAACTGCGCGCCAACGAAACTGGGCAATTGGCCGCTGGGGAGCTTTGGAGGACCATCGCGCTGTCAAACGGCGAGGTGACTCTGCCTGAACGCCTGGCAGAGCTGGGTAAACAACCACTGGCTGGACAACTCACCAGAGTTGTCGAAATACCAGTGTCGGGAAAATTCGGCGTTTTTGACGAACTGCATAGTTTTGCCCGGCCCGATCTGCTGGCAGATGAATTGCAACGTCGCTGCAGACTTTATCATGGCACCCTATTCCCTTCCTGGGTACGCCGCTTGGTCAGTTATGACGAGGCAGAGCTCAGCCGCAAAGTGTCGCAGCTATTGAGCTATCGTGCCGAACTACTCAAAGAAGATGCCGAAACTTTGGTTGGCCACAAAGCCAGCCCACAAGTTTTGAGAGTGATCCGGCGTTTTGCGCTGATCCAGGTGGCGCTTAGCATGGCATGCCAATTTAATTTATTGCCATGGCCGGAGTACCAAGCTACTGATGCGGTCGGCCACTGCTTCAAATTATGGCTGCAAAACCGTGGCCATGGCCTGGATACCGAAGATTACCGGCTATTCTGCCAGCTAAAACAGGCCATACAAAGCTGGCGCACCCGGATTAAACCATTGGATAGCCAGCTGAATTCAAGTATCGGCTACAGCAGACTTCAGCAAGGCGAAGAGCAATGGTTAGTCAAACCGGACGAGTTAAAGCAGGCGTTAAATCTAAGGCCGCAGTACCGCTCGCAACTGATGCTATTAGCTCAACGAAATTGGATAGCGTTTAATGAGATGGAACGTTTAACACTAAAACTAGTGCAGGGCAAAAAGTCAGCGCGATATTTTGCCTTGTGGCCTGAGCGGATCAAAAACGATCTGGCAGAACTTGAGGCTGATTAACTCGTTTCCCAGTTTTCCCAGTTTTTTTGTCATATTCAGAGGTAACCCTATGCAGACAATTTTTATGCTGCTGGCACAATTTGAGAAACCTGTAGTGCCGTTAAAAGAGATTTGTGGTGAGTACTTTGGCCTGTCGCATCAAACCGCCAGAGTCAGAGCCAATGCAGGTCAGTTGCCAATTCCGGCCTTTAGAACCAGCCAGAAAAATGACTATTTGGTGCATCTGGCAGATTTGGCGGCGTACATTGATCAACAACGTGAGAAGGAGTCGAGACGTTTGGCTGCTATTAATCCAAGGGCTGTGAGCGCCCTATCTACCCGGTAATGCGCTTTGATAAAGCGTTGCATCCACTAAGCTAAACAAGACAACAAACCAGCCCGTGAATTTCGCGGGCCTTTAAGTGATCAATAAACCACTTAATACATGTAAAACTGTCTACTTAGTCGGTTTAACGTCGACAAGTGGACACTTATACTATGAATAAGTGTATTTCACGCACAGATAGAGATTATGCAACAGACCACTGCGATCCAGCGTTTAAGTGAGCTAGACCAGCAAGGACGTTATGTATTTAACCAGCGCGATCTGGAAAAAATCTTCCCTGAAGATAGCAAACGTACCCTTCACGCTGGACTTGAACGTTTGGTACGACAGAACATTCTGGAAAGGGCGGCTCGTGGCGTCTACCTCTTTGCTTTGTCACATCATAAAAAAGGTCCAGACACTCTGGAACTGATTGCCAAAACCCTGCGGCGTGGTGAATACAATTACGTCAGCCTGGAATCCGCGCTTTCCTGTTATGGCGTAATTTCGCAAATCCCGATGGACAGGCTGACCGTGATGACCACAGGGCGCAAAGGTGAATACAAAACTCAGTATGGCATCATTGAATTCACACATACCAAGCGGCCGGTCCGTGAAATTATTCAGAGTTTCATTTCTATAAACAGGCCACTGCGGATGGCCACAAAGCAAGCGGCCTGGCGAGACCAAAAACGCGTTGGCCGGAATATTCACCTGGTTCAAAAGGAAATGCTGACGGAGGTAGATGCCAAGCTGTTCGGCAGTTCAACTCCAGAACCTGAATTTAAACTTTAAGCTGCAGTGAATAGATAAAAGCAGAACAAAAAACGGGCAAAAACGACAAAAATTTAAGACACCTGCCCCATATCTGCCCCATGACAAGTTCAGCCCTTGCCAGATAAGGGCTGCAGCCAAAATCTCACCAATCCAGCATGGGGGCGATGGAAAAACGCTGCGCCTGCATAAAAATCATCCGGGTTGGCTAAAGAAAGGGGCGGATTTTATCACAACGTGAAGCAGCCCCAGAAAATGAATTTTGTCGCCGCGCCATGCGAGGCCCTGTGATAGTATCCGGCTAATAGAAAGGGTATCTGCGCGATCATGAATCAAGACCAACTTTTACAACGAGCCGAGCGACTCTGTATACAGCGAGGGATCCGCTTCACCCCGACCCGACGTCAGGTATTTCGCCTGCTGGCGGCACACGGCAATGCCATCAGCGCCTATGATTTGTTAGCCCAGCTGCAACAAACCGAAGCCAATGCCAAGCCGCCAACCGTCTATCGGGCACTCGATTTTTTGCTCGAACAGGGCTTTGCTCACAAGGTGGAATCGCTCAACGCATTTATCTTCTGCTGCCACTTCGATCATGCTCACCCGATGCAGCTACTGATCTGCGACGAGTGCGGCGATGTGGTCGAGCTGCACGATACGGCCATAGATAGCGCGTTTTCCGAGCAAGCCCACTTGCATGGTTTTACGATTACCAATAAGACAATAGAGGCACATGGCCAATGTGCTCGCTGTACGCCCACTGTAGGAAATCATCATGAAGGCTGATTTTGTAAATCCGTTCCTGCTATCCCTGCTCAATGTGCTCTCCACCATGGCACAGCTGGAACTCAAACCGGGCAAACCGAAACGCAAGATGGATGAGCTGGCGCGCGGCGACGTCTCCGGCCTGATCGGCATGGTCGGCCCGCAGACCCGCGGTTCTCTCTCCATCAGCTTCGAGAAGGGGCTGGCGCTGGAGATCATGCGCCGCATGCTGGGGGAAGCCCCCGCCAACATCAACGAAGAGGTGACCGACATGGTCGGTGAAATCACCAACATGGTAACCGGTGGCGCCAAGCGGATGCTGGGTGAGAAGGGTTACGAGTTTGATATGGCCACCCCCATCATCGTCTCCGGAGCCAACCACACCATCACCCACCGGGCCGATGGCACCAAGATCATGATGCCGTTCGAATCAGATTACGGCCGCGCCACCATCGAAATCTGCTTCGAGTAACCCTATGTGGAAAGCATTGAAATGGATTTTCATCTGCTGGGCCCTGTTGTTGATCCTGTCGGATATCCAGATCAGCACCTCCCTCTACAAATACGAGGATAACCGGGTGCTCATCAACTTCCCCCGCTGGGAAGCCAAGCAGCCCTGGGGCACCTTCGAGTGGCATGCCGGACGGGTGCAAACCCACTGGTACGGTCTGGACGGCAAACCCAAGCCGACAGGCCCGCAAATCTGACTTGTTAACGGATCCGGCAGAAACAGAAGAGGCCAGCAGCTGCTGGCCTCTTTGCTATCTCGTTGTTCCAGAATCAAGCCGCTTCGGCAGCCAGCTTCCCGCTTGGCCGCACCAAGATGCCAAGGCCGCAGGTCAGCAGGGTCGGCAGCAACCAGGCGAGGCCCTTGTCGAACAGCGGCAGGAAGGCGAACGCATCCATCTGCATACCGGCAGCGCCCAGTCCGTCCAGACAGCCAAATAGAAAGGCCACCAGCAGCACGGCGCGAAACACCAGACGTGGCCGACCGAAACTCCCCTGAGCAAAAGTCACCAGCACCAGCGCGATGGCAACCGGATAGATGGCCACCAGTACCGGAATAGAGAGCCTGATCAGCTCGCTCAACCCCACATTGGCCACCAGGACGCACAAGCAGCCCATCAGCAGCACCCACTTGCGGTATGTCCAGCCAGCCAGACTGTGGAAGAAGTCGGCACCGGCACAGAGCAGGCCGACCGCACTGGTAAAACAGGCCAGGGTGATGATGGCAGCCAGAATAAACTGACCCGGTTGGCCAAACAGGCTCAGGACGTAGGCATTGACGATGGCCCCACCATTGCTGAAATCGCTCGCCACCCCACCGGCGCTGTTGCCCAGCTGAAAGAGCGAGACATACACCGCCGACAACCCGACCGCCGAGATCAAACCTGCAATGGTGAGGTATTTGAACTGGCTGCGATAATCCTCGATCCCCTTCTGGCGAAGCAAACCGATGATCAGGGCACCAAACATCAGGGATGCCAGGGTATCCATGGTGTTGTACCCCTCCAGCATTCCTTTGGTAAGAGCCGCATCTATGTACTCACCGCTGGCATCAGGCATGGTGCCCTGCGGCGTCATAAAGACCCCGACCGCAAGAATGAGCAGCATCGCCATCAGGGCTGGGGTCAGATACTTGCCGACCGCATCAAGCAGCTTGCCCCGATCAAGCGCCACCAGGATCACCAGCGCAAAGAAACTCAGGGTGTAGATCAGCAGCCCCTCGTGACCGGCATCGCCAAGCCAGGGCTTGAGCCCCATCTCGTAGGCGACCAGACCGGTGCGGGGAATGGCAAAGGCGGGCCCCATGATGATATAGATAGCGATGGCCAGCGCCGTCGCCGCCCCGGCGGGCAGATAGCGGGTCATTCCGGTCCAGCCACTCGCGCCGCCCCCCGAACTCCCCTTGGCCACCGCAATCAGGGTGATCAGCGGCAAGCCCACCGCCGTCAGCAAAAAGCCGCACATGGCAGCCAGCAGATGCTCACCGGCCATGAAACCGGCCAGCGGCGGAAAAATGATATTGCCTGCCCCCAGATAGAAGGCAAACGTCATAAACCCCAATCCGAATACATCGGACAACTTCAATGATTTCGTCAAACCCAACCTCATCTGCCTTATCAGCTTGTTATTGATTGCACCCACTGCCTGGCAGATAACCGGTAACAATACCTCTTGCTTCTTTCTCGTCCTGAGACAGGACAAGAATCACTCACTCAGCATAAAGAAAATGAATAAAAGCTCAATCTCAAATTAATATATTGAAACAATTTAACTAGACAGAGTTAATCACCAAGAAGTTTGGCAATTTCAAAAGGATACAAAACAGAGGTTGCACCAAGAGGGGAGCACGGGTGGCAAAGGAGTGGAACTGACGAACGTCGCCGAGAGCGATCATCACGACACTGCAGCACACACTCCAACACAGACTGCAGAAAGATGAAAAACAAAAGAGCCTGCACGGGGCAGGCTCTTGGCAACATCACATCGGGCGTGATCAGGCGGCTTCGGCGGCCATCTCGGTCGGACGCACCACCATGCCTACTACGCAGGCCAGCAGGGTCGGCATCAGCCAAGCGAGGCCCTTGTCGAACAGCGGCAGGAAGGCAAACGCATCCATCTTCATGCCGGCAGCACCCAGACCATCCAGGCAACCGAACAGGAAGGCAACCACCAGCACCGCACGGAACACCAGACGGGGACGACCGAAGTACCCCTTCAGGAAGGTGACCAGCACCAGCGCCACGGCAACCGGATAGATGGCAACCAGCACCGGAATGGAGAGACTGATCAACTGGCTCAGGCCCACGTTGGCCACCACGGCGCAGACAACGCCCAGCAATACCACCAGCTTCTTGTAGCTCATGCCGGTGAGATTGTGGAAGAAGTCTGAACAGGCGGAGATCAGACCCACGGCAGTGGTGAAGCACGCCAGGGTGATGATGGCGGCCAGGATCAGTTGACCGGGCTGACCAAACAGACTCAGCACGTAGGCGTTGACGATGGCGCCACCGTTGCTGACATCCGTCGCCACACCGGCCGCGGTGTTACCCAGACGGAACAGGGAAACATAGACCACGCACAGACCAATGGCGGAGATGAGGCCGGCAATGGCCAGATACTTGAACTGGCTCTTGTAGTCGTTAATGCCCTTCTGGCGCAGCAGGTCGACGATCAGGGCGCCAAACATCAGGGACGCCAGGGTGTCCATGGTGTTGTAGCCTTCCAGGATCCCTTTCACGAAGGGGCTGTTCTGATAGTCACCGGACGCATCAGGCATGGTGCCTTGCGGCGCAACGAATACCCCGACCGCCAGGGTCAGCAGCAGCAGCATCAGAACCGGTGTCAGGTATTTGCCAATGGCGTCCATCAGCTTGCCCTGGTTCATGGAAACCAGCATGGCCACGCCGAAGAAGATCACGGTATAAGCCGCCAGACCCGCCTGACCCATGTCACCGATGAACGGCTTGAGGCCCATCTCGTAGGCCACCAAGCCGGTACGGGGCGCAGCAAAGGCCGGGCCAATGATGATATAGATGGCCACGGCCAGCGCGGTCGCGACACCGGCAGGCAGCAGTTTGGTCATGCCCGCCCAGCCGTTACCGGCTTTCGCCACGGCCAGAATGGTCACCAGAGGCAGGCCCACGGCAGTCACCAGGAAGCCGAACATCGCCAGGGAGAGGTGCTCACCGGCCATGTAACCGGCCAACGGCGGGAAAATGATATTACCGGCGCCCAGGTAGAAGGCGAAGGTCATAAACCCTAATCCGAGTACATCGGACAATGTGAGTGATTTCGTCAAGTTCAACCTCGTCTGTCTTGTAAATTATTGCTTGTTATAGTTTTTATCGGTCGCTGACCGGGTGTGTTCAGGGGGGATAAAAAAAGAGCCCCGCGTGTTTTTTCATCACAACCAGTGGTTTTAGCTGGTCTGGAGCGGGCGCTCGATCTGGAACCAGCATAATGGCGTGAAAAAATAGTTCAAGACGAAATTTACATCTTCAAATAGAAGGGGTTGGTCAGTTGGATATATCTGTCGGAATAGGCTCCATCAGCAGAATGGATCACAATCTCACCCCTCTCACACCTGTTTAATCCTCTGCCAAGTAGCAATAAAACACGATTTGCCTCTTTACCCTCTCTGGTGATAACAGCTGTATAACAAATCCCATGCAGATCATAATGCGCCGATATGCATAAAATTTCATCGGCCATCGCCGTCGGTAGTACCAGCGCCACCTGACCGTTCGGGCTCAGCAAACGATTGCAGGCCGCCAGTAATCCGTGACTGTCGAGGGCACCGGTATGACGGGCCAACGCCCGCGCCGGATCGCTAAATGACTGGCCTGCCACGAAATAGGGGGGGTTGGAGACGACAAGATCGTAAGGGGCAGCCTGATAATCCTGAATGGCACTCTCTATGATGGTCACCCGATCGGCCCAGGGAGAGGCCGCCGCATTCTCCCGCGCCTGGCTGGCCGCATTAATATCCAGCTCGACCGCATCGAGACGGCAGTCAGATCTGCTGCGCTGGGCCAGCATCAGGGCGATCAGGCCGCTGCCGGTGCCGATATCGAGCACCCGGTGCGCCCGTTCGACCGGTGCCCAGGCACCGAGCAGAATGCCATCGGTGCCTACCTTCATGGCGCAGCGATCGTGATTGATATGGAACTGTTTGAAGGTAAATCCGCGACTACGCCCCATCTGGCCCCCGTCATCTGAAAAAATGGTGGGCGATTATAGCGGCTAAGACACACTCACCAATAGGAGCCGACGAGATAATCGCCTATAATCTGCCGTTTCCTTAATGACCGAGTATTGCCATGAGCCAGTCCTTTGATGATTTCGACCTACACCCCGCCCTCAACCGGGCCTTGGCCGAGATGGGATTCACCCGCCCCACCACCATCCAGCAGATGGTGCTGGAGCCAGCCCTGGACGGCCGCGATATTCTGGCATCCGCTCCAACCGGTACCGGCAAAACAGCCTCCTTCCTGCTGCCGGCACTCCAGCACCTGCTGGACTTCCCGCGCCGCAAGCCAGGCCCCTGCCGCATGCTGATCCTGACCCCGACCCGCGAGCTGGCGCTGCAGGTGACCGCCCACGCCAAGGCGCTGGCGGCGCACACCAACCTCAGCATCGAGACCATCATCGGCGGCGTCAGCCATGAAGAGCAGCTCCCAGCCCTGACCAAGACCACCGACATCGTAGTCGCCACCCCGGGTCGTCTGCTCGAGTACATCGAGAAAGAGGAGTTCGAGAGCCACGACATCGAAGTGCTGGTGCTGGACGAAGCGGACCGCATGCTGGACATGGGCTTTATCAAGGATGTGAACCGCATCGTGGCCGAAGCGCGCTACCGCAAGCACACCATGCTGTTCTCCGCCACGCTGGAAGGGGCAGGCCTTGAGAAGTTCGCCAACGAGATCCTCAACGATCCGGTCGAGCTGCATGCAGAGCCGCCCCGCAGTGAACGCCGCCCGATCACCCAGTGGGTGCATCTGGCCGATGATGCAGCGCACAAGCTGGCGCTGCTGATCCATATCCTGAAAGATCCGGAAACCCAGAAAGCCATCGTCTTCGTCAAGACCCGCGAGCGTCTGGCGGAACTCTCCGGCCAGCTGCAGGCTGCGGGCATCCCGTGCGCCTGGATCCGTGGCGAGATGGAGCAGAGCAAGCGCGTCGAGTCGATCCGCAAGTTCCACGCAGGGGAAGTGCCCTTCCTGATCGCGACCGACGTTGCCGCCCGTGGCATCGACCTGCCCAACGTCAGCCATGTCATCAACTATGACATGCCCTACGGTACCGACGTTTACGTCCACCGTATCGGTCGTACCGGTCGCGCAGGCAACCGTGGCTGCGCCATCAGCCTGGTAGAAGCCCATGACATGGCGATGGTTGCCAAGATCGAACGCTACACCGAGGAGCGCCTCAAGCGCCGGGTGATCGACGAGCTGCGCCCGAAACACAAGGAAGCGCGAGTACCGGTGAAGAAGAAAAAGCCGGTCGACAAGAAAAAGTCCGCCAAGAAGAAAAAGAAGAAGTAATCGCCAAGCGCGAAAAAGAAGGGCCATCCCACGGGATGGCCCTTCTGCATGCTGCATCACCCTGCCTGGCGGTCAGGCCACGGCTCTGCGCATCCCCATATGGGGGATATCGTCTTCGAGATAACCTTCCCCTTCAGCCACAAAGCCGTGCTGACCGTAAAATCCCTGCAGGTGGGCCTGCGCGCCTAGCCAGATGCTGTGAGTCGGCCAGCGAGCCTCGCACGCCTTGACCGCCTCGCCGATCAGCTGGTGACCAAGACCACCGCCACGCGCTTTGGGCGAGGTCACCACCCGGCCGATGGCGGCACCGCTCTCATCGCCGATGCCGGGCGCCATGATCCGCGCGTAAGCAGCAAGCTGTTCGCCCTGATAACCGAGCAGGTGCCAAACCCCTTCGCGGCGATCGAGCCCATCCAGATCCTGAAAGGGGCAGGTCTGCTCCACCACGAACACCTCGGCCCGCAGTGCCAGCAACTCGTACAACTCGTCAGTGGTCAGTTCAGACCAGGGTTTCAGGATCCAGTTCATCGGCAACTCCTTATCAGTTCGGCCTGCCAGCATAATCGTGACGCCAGCACCCTGCATTAACCTTTGTTAAGTTCTTTCGGTCGTTTGCGAATGCGGCTCAGGCTGCAGATGCAGCGTAATGCGCGGGTAGATAGGGTATAGGGAGCAACACCCACCCCTTTGCACAAAATCGGGCGCTAATAGAGAGAGCGTCAGCCCTCGCCAAGTGCTTTCAACCGCTTGCGAATGCGACTCAGGCTGATGGGGGTAATGCCGAGATAGGCGGCGATCTGGTGATCCGGCACTCTGGCATCCAGAGCGGGGAAGCATTGCAGAAAGTGCTGATAGCGGGCCTGCGGGCTCCCGGTCAGCAGCAACAGCTCCTTCTCCTCCTTGATACACAGCTGTACCTCCAGCAGGTGCTGGTACCAGATTGGCCAACAGCAGAGCGGGCGCAGGTCGGCCAGCTGGAACAACTGCAAGCGGCAGGGTTCCAGCGCCTCCACGCTGTAGCGGGCGGGTTCACCACTGAGCAGGTGGTGGAAGTCGAGAAACTCGTCCCCCTCCCAGTAGAACTCCTTGATGTACTCGCGACCATCCGCCAGCACCACTTTGGCCCGCAGCAGCCCCTGCTCCACCCTGACCAGCAGATCCGGACTGTCACCAGCGTGCCAGAGGCAAGATCTGGGGGCCAGGGTCAGCGAGCGTGCAAAAGAGAGGATGCGCGCGGCCTCCTCTTCATCTGCGACCTGCGCCCAACTGAAGGGGGGTCTGTCGGTCATCACGGCATTAACTGCGGCGCTGACGCACGGCTTCGAACAGGCAGACGCCAGTCGCCACCGAGACGTTGAGGCTCGATACCGCCCCCGCCATCGGGATACTCACCAACTCGTCGCAATGTTCACGGGTCAGACGGCGCATCCCCTTGCCCTCGGCGCCCATCACCAGTGCCATCGGGCCGGTCAGCTTGGCCTGATAGACATCGTGATCCGCCTCACCGGCAGTGCCGACGATCCAGACGCCGCGATCCTTCAACTCCCGCAGACTGCGAGCCAGATTGGTGACCTGAATGAGCGGCACCACTTCGGCGGCGCCACAGGCGACTTTACGTACCACCGAGGTCAGGCCGGTGGCCTTGTCCCGCGGCACGATCACCGCATGGACCCCGGCCGCATCGGCGCTGCGCAGGCAGGCACCGAGGTTGTGCGGATCGGTCACGCCGTCCAGCACCAGCAGGAAAGGCTGGGCCTGTTGTTCGGCCAGACTGTCCAGCAAACTGGCCAGATCGTGCTCGGCCAGCTTGGGCGCTTCGATCACCTTGGCCATGATGCCCTGGTGATTGTTGCCCTCGGCTTTATCATCAAGGGTCTTGCGGTTCACGCTCTGCACCTTGAGACCGAGGGATTCAAGCTCGGTCAGCAGGGGTTGCAGCCGGTCGTCATCCCGCCCCTTGAGGGCCCAAACTTCGATGAAACGCTCCGGGGTGCGCTCAAGCAGCGCGGATACAGCGTGAATGCCGTAGATCAGTTCAGTACTCATTTAGTGCTCTTGGCCTTATCGCGAGCGTTTTTGCTCGGTCGTCTGTTGCTGGGCTTGGCGCGGCCACCCTTGTCGGATTTGCCGTGATCCTTACCCTCTTTGCGTTTTTCGTGGCGCTGGGCGCTCTTGGCCTTCTCTTTCTTGATCTCGGCCTGCTTGCGCGCCATCTCTTTGGCATTCTTGCCGGTGGCCTTGAGGGGCTCTTCCACCATCACGAAGTCGATCTTGCGATCGTCCAGGTTCACGCCCATCACCTTGACCCGCACCTTGTCACCCAGACGGTAGCGACGGCGGAAGTTCTCGCCGATCAGCTGCATGTGCAGGGGATCAAACTGGTAGTAGTCGTTGGTGAGGGTGCTGACGTGGACCAGACCATCGATGTGGATCTCCGCCAGACGGACGAAGAAACCAAAGCCGGTGACGCTGGCGATCACGCCATCAAACTCGTCACCCACGTGATCCAGCATGTACTCGCACTTGAGCCAGTCGGCCACGTCGCGGGTCGCATCGTCGGCACGGCGCTCGGTCATGGAGCAGTGCTCACCCATCGGATCCACTTCTTCCAGCTGGTAGTGATAACCACCGCTCGGGGTCCACTTGTGGCGCAGGTTGCCCTGTTGCTCTTTTGCAGTCTGGTACTTGATGGCGCGGTGCAGGATCAGGTCGGGATAGCGACGGATCGGCGAGGTGAAGTGCGCGTAGGACTTCAACGCCAGGCCGAAGTGACCGATGTTGTCAGCCTGATAGACCGCCTGACGCATGGAACGCAGCAGCATGGTGGAGAGCAGCTCGGCATCCGGGCGCCCTTCAAACTTGGCAGCCAGCTCGGCAAAGTCTTTCGGCTCGGGTTCGAGACCGCCTTTGAGCTCCAGACCCAATTCGGCCAGGAAATCACGGAAACCGGTCAGACGCTCTTCGCCCGGACGGTCGTGCACCCGGAACAGGGCAAAGGCTTCGTTCTTCTCGATGTAACGGGCCGCGGCCACGTTCGCCTGGATCATGCACTCTTCGATGATCTTGTGGGCGTCGTTGCGCACCAGCGGCACGATCTGGTCGATCTTGCGCTGGGCGTTGAAGATGAAACGGGTCTCTTCGCTCTCGAACTCCACCGCACCACGCTGGTGACGGGCATGTTTGAGCGCTTTATAGAGGTTGTTGAGCTCTTCGATGTGGCCCACCAGCGGGTCATATTGCTGACGCAGCTTGGGATCGCCATCGAGGATCGCGGCAACCTTGCTGTAGGTCATGCGCGCATGGGAGTTCATCACCGCTTCATAGAACTTGTAGCCGGACATACGGCCAGCGGCGGAGATGGTCATCTCGCACACCATGCAGAGACGGTCAACCTGCGGGTTCAGGGAGCACAGCCCGTTGGAGAGCACCTCCGGCAGCATGGGCACCACGAACTCGGGGAAATAGACCGAGTTGCCGCGCTGATAGGCTTCGGCATCCAGCGCAGTGCCGGGCTTCACGTAGGCGGATACGTCCGCAATGGCAACCCACAGGCGCCAGCCGCCACCACGCTTGGCTTCACAGAAGACGGCGTCATCAAAGTCGCGGGCATCTTCCCCGTCAATGGTGACCAGCGGCAGGGCGCGCAGGTCGATACGACCCTCTTTGGCTTTTTCCGGCACCTGTTCGCCGAGACCGGCAACCTCTTTGGTCACCTCCTCCGGCCAGGTATGCGGGATACCGTGGGTACGCAGGGCGATCTCGATCTCCATGCCCGGGGCCATGTTCTCGCCCAGCACGTCCAGTACGGTACCGACCGCGTTGATGCGGGAGTTGGCGCGCTGGTTGATGCGCACCACCACGACCTGGCTCTGGCGAGCCCCCTTGTTTTCGCCTTCCGGGATGATGATGTCCTGACCGATACGGCTGTCGTCCGGCACCACGAAACCGACGCCGTTCTCGACGAAGTAACGGCCGACGATGTCTGCCTCACGGGGCTTGAGCAGGCGCACCAGACGCGCTTCCTGACGACCCTTGCGGTCAATCTCGGTCGGCTGCACCAGCGCATAGTCACCGTGCATCAGGCGCTGCATCTCGCGGTTATTCAGATACAGATCCGGTCCACCACCTTCCGGGCGCAGAAAACCGAAACCATCTTTATGGCCAAGTACATACCCTTTGACCAGATTCAGACGATCCGGCAGGGCGTAACATTGGTTGCGAGTGAATACCAGCTGCCCATCGCGCTCCATGGCGCGCAGACGACGGCGCAAAGCTTCCAACGGCTCTTCGTCAGTCAGCTTGAGTGCCTTGGCCAGCTCTTCGCGGGACATCGGCTTTTCGTGACCCTTGATGAGTTCGAGGATCAGCTCGCGACTGGCGATGGGGTTTTCGTATTTTTCGGCCTCGCGTTGGAGGAAAGGATCTTTTTGAGACATAAGCAGGCCTTAGGGTAGGTAATAACCCAGCCATTATATCGAAGGGGGGGGCGAATGGCATCCATCGGCTGCCTTTTGGCCAATCTCTCTGTCATACTATCTTCAGTTCGCTGGCATGATGAGACACGGAACTCATGAGTAAGGACACGTTTGCCCAATCTGCCGCCTATCTCAAGCAGGCGGTACCCTTGATGATCAAGTACCAGATCCCCACGACGCCGGACAATTACCACCTGTGGTACAGCTATGTCTCGGCCAGCATGCCCGAGCTCAACCAGGCGATCGATCAGGCCGTCAAGCTGCAGGGAACCTGCTCGCTCACCACCTGCGAACGGCTCTATCACCAGTATCTGGCCGCTCAGGATGAGAAGCAGATGGAGGCGATGAAACTGAGCCTGGCCGCCATGGCCAACGAGCTCGGTCACTCCATGCAGGACGCCATCTCCGATACCGGCATGTTTCAGGAGATGCTCGACAAGAGTTTTGACAAGCTCAGCCGCATCGATGACGAGGGCTTCAGTCTGGAAGACACCATGGGGATCCTGCGGGAACTGGTGCGCGAATCGCGGGACGTGCGGATGTCCACCATGCACTTTCGCAATCAAATCAGCAATGCAGAGAAAGAGATCAAGGAGCTGCGGGCGGCGCTCAACGAGACCCGCAAGCTGGCCAACGAAGATGCCCTCACCAGCCTGCTCAATCGTCGCGCCTTCGATCTGGAGCTGGAAGGGCTGATCCGCAGCCAGCACCCCTTCTCGCTGATCCTGACCGATATCGATCGCTTCAAGAACTTCAACGACGAATATGGCCATCTGCTCGGCGATCAGGTACTGCGAGCCTTCAGCAAACGGCTGCGTGACGCCTGTCAGGAGGGGGTGACCGCTTATCGGATCGGCGGAGAAGAGTTCGCCCTGCTGGTTCCCCATCGCGCGCTGGCACTGGCCAGACAGATGGCGGAAAGCATGCGCCGGGCCATCGAACGGATGTCGATTCTGGATCGCAAGTCGGGTCGTCGTATCGACCACATCACCGCCTCATTTGGCGTGGGTGAGTTCAACGGTCAGGAGAGCGCGGACTGTCTGGTCGAACGTACCGACAAGCTGCTCTACAAGGCCAAGGAACTCGGCCGCAACCGGGTGATGCCGCTGCCGTCCTGATAATGCACCCTTCATAACGCCTTGCTCCGCGAAACGAAAAAGCCAGTCAGATCAACTGACTGGCTTTTTTTGCATTTCACAACCAACGAGGCGGCCTTGTTACCGCCCCGCAAGAGGCTGGTTCAGCAGATTATTGCTGAGCCTCGGCAACCCCTTCTACCTTCACTTCAACACGACGATCCGGTGCCAGGCAGACGATCAGCTCACGCTTGGACTTGCTGACACAGCTGTCGCCGGTAACCGGTGAGGATTTACCACGCCCTTCCACATTGATCTTGGCGGCCGGGATCCCTTTACCAACCAGATAGTTGGCGACGGTCTGGGCACGCTGCTCGGAAAGCTTCTGGTTGTAGGCATCGGAACCGATACGGTCGGTGTGACCAATCACGGTTGCTACGCCATCCTTGGGTCGCGCCTCTTCGATCTGGGTATAGAGGCTATCCAGCGCCTGACTGGCTTCTGGCTTGAGGGTCGCCTTGTTGAAGTCAAACAGCACGTCGGAGCTCAGGGTAAACTGCTTCTCGACCATCACAGGCGCGGGAGCGGGTTCCGGAGCCGGGGCGGGCGCCACAGGAGCAACCTGACCAAAGCGATAAACCGCCGCCAGCGACAGCAGGCCGTTATCCATTCTCACGCCGGTGTCATCGCGGTCGCCATACGGGGTGGTGTATTGATATTCAAGACGAGCAGCCCAATCACGATTAAAGGCATACTCTGCCCCCAGAGCACCGACAAAGTTGAACCGGCCGTCCCCCCCTTTCAGGTCACTGTTCGCTGCCGCATAACCGCCGCCGACACGTCCATACAGGTCAAGGCTATCAGTCAAAGGGAAGCCCAGCTTCAAAGACAAATGGATTAGCTGAGCCTGAACTTCATCTTGAAACGCAGCGCCCGTGGCGGAGCGGGCATCATATTTGTATTTACCAAGATAATCGAAGCCGTACTCGATACCCAGATTCTTGTTAAGCTGATAGCCGCCAAACACACCTGCACCCAGGGCATCGTTGGTCTCATTGCCAAGCGTCAGGGCATTGCTTTCATCAATGCCATAGAAGTTGGACCAACCCAGTTTGGCACCGCCATACCAGGTGTTGTCCTGACCGGCAGCCTGGGCATTGGCCGCCAGCAAGCCGGTAACCAGCAAGGTAATCAATGTTTTTTTCATGTCTGAGCCTCTGCAACTTTATGTAGGAGGAGGTTGATTGATATCACCTCGTCTTATAGGTGCAACCACCCAAAAGCGATCGCAGCATATCAACGTTAGCCTATTTTCAAGTCACTGATATCAATTAACAAAAAACACTGTAACGCAAGTGTGTTACAAAAACAGCAACAAATGTTTGTTAATTGAACTAAGTGTGACGCAAAAAGACGCATTGAAGAGGGCTAGGGGGAGAATAGGGGCCAGCAGCATGCTGGCCCTGTGAGGAATCAGTGACGAACAAACTCGTAGTTCCGGTCAATAAAATCAGCCACGCGCTGACTCAGTGCCGTGTGCACGGTTTTGGTCGGATGTACCTGATCCCAGAACATATGCTCGTTGCAATTGAGGGCTGCGGCACTACGTTTTGCCTGCGGGCTCACCACCGCCTGCGCCAGGATCGGGTTACCGGCGATCGCCACCCTCTCGGACAGACTCAAAGCCGGAGCCGGGGCAACCTCGGCGGCGCTACCGGAGAAGGGCTTCCACATGTAGCCACCGTCATAACAGGCGTGCTCGGTGTCGCTCAGACCAAACATCTGGGGATCGCGCACCATCTCGTCAAACTGTTTGTCGACCTCGAACAGCTTCACAATGCCAAGGGGGGCCAGCTCGCGGGTGAGGTTCTGCAGCCGCTGGTTGTGGTAGCTGGCCACATGGCGCACCTTCTCCACCACCTTCATGCTGCGGGCCGACGGGGTCTGCCCCAGATCCGGGATGTTGAACAGCAGGATCTGCTGCGCACCGTTGAGCACCAACCGGTTGGATGCCAGCCGGATGGTATCGATCACCCGATCCGCATCCCGCTCGGTGTTCCAGCCATAGGCCAGATAGTCGTTGGCACCAACCCAGATCACCACCAGATCATCGGGGCGGAACTTGTCCTTTTTCAGGAATTGATCGATCTCGTAGTCAAGGTTATTGATCACCTGATATTTTGGATCCCAAGACCAGAAACCGAGCCAGCCGTTGAGGGCGCCCAGATGGTTATAGGCCACCGCCGTCGCGCCGCCTTCCGCCTCGTTGGCCACGACCAGACCGGGGAAATGCTGGTCACGCAACTGCTCCAGCCACACCGGGCCATTGCTGAAGCGCCCGTTGAAGTAGGGTGGGCTGGAGGGGAGATATCCCCGCATCTTCTTGTACATCTTGCCGGTGTCGGAGAGGCTGTCACCAAACATCACGACCCGGGAAAAAGGCTGGCGTCCCTCTGCCGCTTGCGCGGTCAATGCCATTAACCCCAATAAACAAACAAGCCATTTTTTCATATTGTTATGCTCTTCGATTAAGCAGGTGAGACCTGCGGACTTCCCCTCGAATGGCGGCAAGCACGGGAAGAGTCTGCCACCACTGACTTCTGGTGAAGGCGACAGATTACAGTTCCAGATGAAATCACACATGTTCCATCACCGATGAAATCGCTTGCGCTCACAAAACAGACAATCACAACTGCGTATTTCTTTCACGCTTGTTTCACGCCCCGCGCGGCACAATGCCCTCATACCAACGACAGGAGTATGAAATGAACAAGGCAAGCGCAAGCGTAATCGGACTGTTGACCCTGATGTCTGTCTCCTCTTTTGCCATGGCGGCCTATACCGGCCCGCAGGAGCAGAACAAGGTCTCCGTTGCTCAACTGAAAGATCTGGCCGATGACAGCTGGGCCACCCTGGAAGGGAAACTGGTCAAGCATCTGGGCGGCGAGAACTATCTGTTCCGCGATGCCAGCGGTGAAGTGGAGGTCGAAGTGGATCAGGATGTGTGGCGTGGCACCGAAGTGGGCCCGGACGATCAGATCCGTATCCGTGGTGAAGTGGACCACAGCTGGAACAAGACCGAAGTGGAAGTGAAAACCCTGGAGAAAGTGGGCGCAGCCCCGCAGAGCAAGGGCGGCTTTATCGCCAAATAAGGCCACTTCACCGACGAACTGGTCAGACGTAAAAAGGGCGCTTGCTATCAAGCGCCCTTTTGCATGGTTAACGCAGCGTCATCGCTTAACCGGCCCGACCAGAAAAGGTTCTTTTAAACCCCTTCTCGGCCTGATTGACCTTGTAGAGGTAACGGCGCGCCTCCTCTTTGGGATGCTGCTCGGTCAACACCTGATAGACCGCCTCGGGGGAGAGCTGGTTGATCCGGCCCGGCGCCGCCTTGCGATCGCTGGAGAAGGTGTTGAGCACACCGCCGGCACCACCGTTGTAGGCGGAGATCACCGCATAGCGACGGGAGCGCGGATCCTCGATATCCGCCAGATAGACGGTCTGCAACAGGTGCAGATAGGCGGTACCGACATCGATGTTGTAGGCCGGATTGAACAGCTCCTCCCGGGTCGGCTGGCCATTCTTGCCCTTGACCCGCACATAGACGTCACGACCGGCGGTGGCCGGAATCACCTGCATCAGGCCATAAGCGTTGGCATGGCTCACCGCATAGGGGTTGAAGCTGCTCTCGGTCTTGATCACCGCATAGATCAGACTCTCCGGCACGCCGTATTTGCGCGACGCTTCCCGGATGATCCCCGCATACTTGTAGCCCCGTCGATCTTCATGGTTGGCCACCATGGGAATATCGACGAAGAAGATGGTACGAATACCCAGGGTACGCTTCTTCATCGCCGTGCTGAGCAAGTAGTCGGCATAGCGCTCGGCGCGCCAGGAGGCACGGATTGGCTGGCGCTGATTGTCCAGCACCTGACCGTAGAGGAAGGGCTCGCCGCCGGTCAGAATTTCCCGATCGGAGTAAAGATCCACTTCGGCCGGATCATCCGGGGTCAGCAGGGTCTCGATGATGGCGCGACGCAGGTGAGCGCGCGGATCGACGCCAGAGACCGTCTCCACCATGATGTGACCGCTGGAGAAGTCGATGTGGGCCCGGCTCTTGTACTGATCCGTATATTTGACGTAGTCAAACTTGCCCGCAAACAGCGCCTCCCGCCCCCATATCTCGTTCACGTTATGGGAGAGCGCGCTGATCATGTGTTCAAAACCGCGGATGTCCTTGCCGTTGACCAGATCGTCATCCTCACTCCCGCTGGGCTTGGGAGAGGATGAGCAGGCAGAGAGAAACAGCAGGGTGCACAGCAGCCAAAAAATTCGGCCCATAGGATCCTCAAACCGGGCAGCAGAGCTGCCCATCATTCATTTGCTGCGACTTCAGGAGCGATCACGCCAGTGTGGCGCCATGCCCGCTCCGGTTCACACGAACAACAGCCGGAGAGCTTATTGGGCAGGCGGGGTGTAACCTTCGATCTGCACTTCACCTGCATCAAACAGGTAGCTGACCATCTCTTTTTCCAGCAGTTGGCGATGCTCAAGATTCATCATATTGAGCTTTTTCTCGTTGATCAGCATCACCTGCTTCTTCTGCCACTCGGCCCAGGCTTCCTTGCTGATGTTGTCAAAAATCCGCTTGCCGAGCTCACCGGGATAGAGTTGAAAATCCAGACCCGGGCACTCTTTTTTCAGGCGTTGGCAAAATACAGTACGGCTCATGTTGACCTCTATGGTTGTAACTCTGGATAGGCGAGCAGACGGGCCGTGGCAGCCGCCAGCCCCACCTCGGCAGGATGGCGTAAGTTATACCAGAGTCGGTTATCTGCTTCCATGAGCCGCAGCGGCTGCGCCTCATCAATGTCAATCAGCAGCGGCTGGATATCGAGATGGAAGTGGCTGAAGGTATGGCGAAAACCGGCCAGTTCTCGATAACCGTGGTGCGCTAGCCCCAAATTTGCCAGCAGACCGTCGACCTCCGCCAACGAAGCCACCTGCGGGAAGCAGTAGAGCCCACCCCAGATCCCCTGCGGCGGCCGCTTCTCCAGCAGCAACTCATCGCCATGGCGGATCAGCAGCATGATGCCGTCGCGAGCCGGAATGCTCTTCTTGGGCTTGCTGTTGGGATAAACGGTGGGCTTGCCTTGCGACAACCCCTGGCAATCGGCTCGCACCGGACAGCGATCACAGGCAGGCTTGCTGCGGGTGCAGATCGTGGCCCCGATATCCATCATCGCCTGGTTGTAGTGCGCCACACCCAGCTTGGGAGTGAGCCGGATGGCGATCTCCCACAGCTCGTTCTCCACCTGTTTTTGGCCGGGCCAGCCCGGCAGCGCCAGCCAGCGGGTGAGTACCCGCTTCACGTTGCCATCAAGGATGGCGTGGGGCTGACCCAGAGAGAGCGACAACACGGCCCCGGCGGTTGAGCGGCCAATCCCCAGCAGCGCCATCACCTCGTCAAAACGCTCGGGAAAGAGACCGTGGTGGTTATCGCGGACCTGCTGGGCCGCCTTGTGCAGGTTGCGGGCCCGGGCGTAGTAGCCCAACCCGGTCCAGTGGTGCAGCACCTCATCGACGGGGGCATCAGCCAGCGCCACCACATCGGGGAAGCGCGCCATAAAACGCTGGTAATAGGGGATCACGGTAGCGACCTGAGTCTGCTGCAGCATGATCTCCGAGACCCAGACCCGGTAAGGGGTCTTCTCCTGCTGCCAGGGCAGGGTTTTGCGGCCATGAAGCTGGTACCACTCCAGAACCCGGCTTGCGAAGGTTGATTGATTCACGTTGTTCTCATGTCGTTGATATAAGGGGAACTCTGCGGTTCCTTCGGCTCATCTGGCCAGCGCGGGCATAACGCCATCACGCAACACAGCGCCAGCTGTCTGGTGCGGCAGCGTAAGGCCTCGTCACGCCCAAGTCAAAGCCGCGCTGACTGGCGCTGCGGCCAGGTGGTGGTCAGGCAGCAAAGCGGTAACAAAGACGATATACTCGGCCCCACGATTGATGACGGGAGAGACGGTTTGCAGACTTATCTGGTTGGGGGCGCAGTGCGGGATCGCCTGCTGGGATTGCCGCAGGGCGACAGGGATTATCTGGTGGTCGGCGCCACCGTGGAGCAGATGCTGGCGCTGGGCTTTACCCAGGTCGGTCGCGACTTTCCCGTGTTTCTTCACCCCAAAACCCAGCAGGAGTATGCCCTCGCCCGTACCGAACGCAAACAGGGTCAGGGCTACACCGGCTTTGTCTGCCACGCCGCCCCCGATGTGACCCTGGAGCAGGATCTGCTGCGCCGGGACCTCACCATCAACGCCATCGCCGAAGATGATCAGGGCCAGCTCCATGATCCCTACGGTGGCATCGAGGATTTGCAAAAACGGCTGCTGCGCCACGTCTCCCCCGCCTTTGCCGAAGACCCGCTGCGCATCCTGCGGGTCGCCCGCTTCGCCGCCCGCTTCCATGCCCAGGGTTTTGCCATTGCGCCAGAGACCCTCACCCTGATGAGCGAGATGACGGCCGCCGGCGAGCTGGCCCACCTCACCCCGGAGCGGGTCTGGAAGGAGCTGGAAAAAGTGCTGCTGGGGCCGACCCCGCAGATCTTTATCGAGGTGCTGCGCCAGTGCGGCGCCCTCAAGGCGCTCTTCCCCGAAATTGATGCCCTGTTTGGCGTCCCCGCCCCGGCCAAGTGGCACCCGGAGATCGACACCGGCATCCACACTCTGATGGTGCTGGAGCAGGCGTGCCGGATCTCCCCCGAGCTGACGGTGCGCTTTGCCGCCCTCTGCCACGACCTTGGCAAGGGGATCACCCCCAAAGAGTTCTGGCCCAGCCATCACGGCCACGGTCAGAAGGGGCTGCCGCTTATTCGCGCCCTGTGCGAGCGGTTCAGGGTACCCAACGAGTGCCGGGATCTGGCGCTGCTGGTGAGCGATCTGCATACCCACATCCACATCGCCTTTGAGCTCAAGCCCGCCACCCTGCTCAAGGTGTTCGACAAGGCCGATGCCTGGCGCCGCCCCGAGCGCTTTGCCCAGCTGCTGGATGCCTGCCGCGCCGACTTCCACGGCCGCACCGGTTTCGAGGAGCGGGTCTACGCCGAGCCTGACTACGTGGCCGAAGCGCTGGCTGCCGCCCAGGCGGTGCCGGTGAAAGAGATAGTGGCGGCCGGTTTCAAAGGGGAAGAGATCAAGGATCAGCTGGCCAAAAAGCGGACCGATGCCATCAGCCGCATCAAGGATGAGTGGACCTTTATCGAAGAGTAATGTTGGCCCCATAACAGACGGCCGCCCTGATGATGAGCTCCACAAGGAGAGCATCGCCAGGGCGGCCGTTTTGCATCCAGATTTATATGTGAAGGGGTGCTAACCCCTGCTGGTGCCGTTATGCCGGACCAATTCGCTCCATCAGGCTCATATGGGATGAGCCATCGTGGCGCTTGAGGTTCTGGCGATACTCGAACTGGCGCTGGCTCTCCTGCTTGAGCCCCAGCATCAGCGAATAGCACATCGCCAGCATGATCACCGAGAACGGCAGCGCCGCTATGATGCTGGCCGCCTGCAAGGCTGCCAGGCCGCCTGAGACCAGCAAGATGACGGCAACCAACCCCTGCCCCAGACCCCATACAGCGCGGTGCAGCACCGGCGGCTCCTGATCACCGATGGAGAGCAGGGTGGTGATGACCAGCGTGCCCGAGTCACTGGAGGTGATGAAGTAGGTGCAGATGAGCAGGGTCAGCACGGCCTTGGCGATCCAGCCGAAGGTCTCCCAGTGCAGCAGCTCGACCGTCTTGTAGAGCGCCAGCGTCACATCCTGATTGACCGCTGCCACCACGCCGCCACCGCCAAACAGCTCCAGATTCATCGCCGTACCGCCAAACACGGTGAGCCAGAACATGCCGAGCAGCGAGGGTACCAGCAGCACGCCGAGCACAAACTCGCGGATGGTGCGTCCTTTGGAGATGCGGGCGATAAACATGCCGACAAACGGCGCCCAAGCAATCCACCAACCCCAGTAAAACGCCGTCCAGCTCGACTGCCAAGCCGAGGTGCCGTTGGCCTCGGTGTTGGTCCAGAAGCTCAGTTTGACGATGTTCTGCAGGTAATCGCCGATGTTCTGCACATAGGCATTGAGGATATAGGTGGTCGGCCCCAGCACCAGAAAGAGGCCCAGCACGAACACACTCAACCAGATATTGAGCTCGGAGAGGATCTTCACACCGCGCCCGACCCCGGAGACCGCCGACAGGGTGGCGATCAGGCTGATGCCGCCAATCAGCCAAAGCTGGTTGGACTGCGACACGGCCATGCCGAACATCTGGTTGAGGCCGGTATTCATCTGGGAGACACCCAGTCCAAGGGAAGTCGCCACCCCGAACACGGTGCCGAACACTGCCAGCACATCAGCCGCATGGCCCCAGAAGCCGTAGATGCGCTCACCGAGAATGGGGTAAAGCACAGAGCGGATCGCCAGTGGCAACTTGCGGCGATAACTGAAGAAGGCCAGCGACAGGCCGACGATCACATAGATGGCCCAGGGGTGCAGACCCCAGTGGAAGAAGGTGAGGCGCATGGCGATTTGGGCCGCTTCCGGGGTCATCCCTTCGGTAATAAACGGATTGCCCTGCAGATGGTTCATCGGCTCGGCGATGCTCCAGAACACCAGACCGATACCCATGCCCGCACTAAAGAGCATGGAGAACCAGGCGAAGTAGCCGAACTCCGGTACCTGGTCGTCGTCACCCAGTCGGATGCTGCCAAAACGGCTGAACATCAAGTAGACAGCGAAGAACAGGAACAGGGCGACAACCAGAATGTAGTACCACTTGAACCCGGCAATGATCTGATCCTTGGCACCGACAAACCAGGCGGCCGCGGTATCGGGAACAAATACGCCAAACAGCAAAAACAGGGTGATCACGGTGAGGGCCGTCATGGCCATGGTCGGGTTGAGGCCTTTCAATAGCCCTTTGCTTGCTCGCATCCAGCCTCCTTAGTCGTTGTTGAAAAAGTCTTCGCCTACATGATCACCGGCACCGCCGATGGCGCGATAGACCAGTTTGCCAGCTGCCTGTTCGCGGTGATCCACCAGCGAAACCGAGGGCTGGCCATTCACGGCGTGACGCTTGCCAAGGAAGATGGCCATGGGGACACCCAGATTGGAGATACCACTGGTGATCCAGAGTCGGTTGAAGTCGTAGGAGCCGCCGATGAACTCCAGCTGTGCCAGGCCAGTATCGAGGCCGGTCAGATAGAAGTTCATGGCACTTTCATCAGGAAAGAGATGCACCAGCACATAGGCGTAGCGCAATTCATTCACCAACTCCTTTAGGTTGAAAGTACCTGTCTCGCTGCAAGAGAGGGGTAATTCACCATCATAGTGGTGCACCTTGAGGGTATTGGGGTCCTCTTCGTAGGCAGGCTGATAGCGCACAAAAGCCGAGGTATCCGGCAGTTCATAGCGCACTCTGACCACGCGTAACTCGGCCACCAGAGACTTGATATCCAGCTCGTTGTTCATCATTTCGCTCCTCAAATGTCAGGGTGAATTCCGTGAAATGCCCGACAACCTAACACAAAATTAATTAGAGCAGAAATGATTACACCAAAAACCATATTGACCTTGTGACGAATTAGGCGGAAAATTTTGCGCCTCTCCATAGCCCTCCAATGACGCACACCCCATGGAAAAACATGATGAAGTGCTGGTCGCCCTGCGCCAGATTATTCGTGCCATCGACATGCACTCCAGGCGCCTGATCAAAGAAGCCGGGCTCACCTCCCCGCAACTCTTGCTGCTCAAAGGGATCGATGAGCTGGGGCAGATCTCCATGCGCCAGCTGGCCGATCACACCAACATGAGCCAGGCCACCGCCACCACCATCATGGACCGATTGGAGAGCCGCCAACTGGTGCAGCGCGTTCGCAGCAATACCGACAAGCGCAAGGTTCACGCGACACTGACTGACGCAGGCCGCGCCCTGCTGGCCCAAGCCCCCACCCCGCTGCAAGAACGCTTCATCCAGCGTTTTCAGGCGCTGGAAGCGTGGGAACAGACCCTGCTGCTCTCCTCCCTGCAACGCATCTCCTCCATGATGAATGCCGATGAAATCGACGCAGCCCCGGTGCTGAGTGTCAGACCCCTCACCGAAGAGCAGGCATAAGCTGCTGAACAATTTCAGGCATAAAAAAAGCTCCCGAACGGGAGCTTTTGTCTATCAGGAGCTGGAGAGAATTACTCTTCCAGGCTGATCCCGATATTGGAGACGCCATCCTGGCAGGCGAATGTTCTGATAGCCAGGATACGATCGCTGTCGCGCTCATGGGCAACCCGCTTGAGCAGTTCGACCTGGAACTCCAGCTCGGCTTCCATGTACTCGTGCTCGTAGAGCTCCTCTTCGGTCAGATCCCGCTCTTCCAGCAGCTCGATAAAACCGGCCACGGTACCGACTGATGCATGGCTGGCATCGTTGGCCTCTTCGCCAACCCGGCAGATCACCGAGTTGTAGGCGCAGCCCAGCGCAACGCAGGCATCCAGCGCGGGATAGGCGCCGTAGGATTCAAACTTGCGGGGATCCGGAATGTGAGACTCGAACTCTTCGAGAATGGCACCCAGATTGACCCGGGATCCCTTGACGGTGAGGTAGACCCACAGCTGATCCAGCGCATGCCGGAAGGCGCTTGCATTGCCAAAGCCGGAGGCCTGACAGAACAGGGCATAGTTGGGGTACATGCGCTCTGCCAGCGCCAGGGTGTAGACGGTCTGTTGCCAAGGCTGTAGCTCGGCCAGTCGCTTATAAAACTTGTCACCAAACACTGGAGTCGGATCCTTTGCAAAATGTGGGGCAGATTGTAGCCCACGAGGGGCGCGGCGAAAACGAAAAAGCGCCCTGGTCGGCTATGTTGCGAGATGAAGTCAGGTAAGATGGGACGAGAGCGGCATCTTGTTGCGCCGCAAATTCTGATAAGGAACAAGAGTATGAGCCAACGTACCCTTCTTTTGCTCAGCCAGGATAATGCTCACTACGAACGGCTGCTCAAGGCCGCCAACCTCCCCCATCTGCGCATTCTGCGGGCCGATAATCCGGCCGATGCCGAAAAACTGATTGGCGAAGCCCATATTCTGATGGCCGAACCGGCCCGTGCCAAACCGCTGCTGCCCAAAGCCAACAAGCTGAGCTGGTTCCAGTCCACCTATGCGGGAGTCGATGTGCTGCTCGACCCTGACAGTCGCCGCGACTATCAGCTCACCAATGTGCGCGGTATCTTCGGCCCGCTGATGAGCGAGTATGTCTTTGGTCATCTGCTCAGCCTGATGCGCCAAATTCCTCTTTATCGGGAGCAGCAGAAGCAGCGGCTGTGGCAGAGCCACCCCTATCAGGGCCTCAAAGGGCGCACCATGCTGATCCTGGGGACCGGCAGCATTGGCCAGCATATCGCCCAGACCGGCAAACATTTTGGCATGAAGGTGCTGGGCATCAGCCGCAGCGGTCGGGAGCGGGCCGGGTTTGATCAGGTTTATCAGCTGCCGGCGCTCAACAAGATGCTGGCGCAGGCCGATGTCATCGTCAGCGTGCTGCCAGCCACTCGCGATACCCGTCATCTGTTCAATGCCGCGCGCTTCGAACACTGCAAACCGGGCGCCATCCTGTTCAATGTTGGCCGCGGCAGCGCCGTGCACTCGGGCGATCTGCTCACCGCGCTGCGTACCGGCAAGCTGGCGATGGCGGTGCTGGATGTGTTCGAGCAGGAGCCGCTGCCCGCCGACAGTCCGCTGTGGGGACAACCCAACCTCATCGTCACCCCCCACAACAGCGCCTACAGCTTCCCAGAGGATGTGGCACAGATCTTTGTGCGCAACTACATCCGCTTTATCGACGGCCAGCCACTGGATGGCAAGATTGACTTCGACAAGGGGTACTGACCCTCACCGCGCCTGCAAAAAGGCCCCGCCAATCTGGCGGGGCCTTTTCATTTCAGGCAGTGATGACAGGTATCAACCCGCGGCCAGCTCCTTGCGGTAGCTCTTCACCTTGGCGAGGAACTGACGACGCTCCTTGCCGCTCAGGGGTTCAGCCATCGGCAGCTTGGCGGTCATGGCATTGACCGGGCGGTTGTTGATCCGCAGCTCATAGTGCAAGTGGGCACCGGTCGATCGGCCGGTGTTGCCGGAGAGGCCGATCTTGTCGCCCATCTTCACCCGTTGGCCCGGCTTGACCAGCAGCTTGCTCAGGTGCAGATAGCGGGTCGCCAGGGTGCGGCCATGTTTGATAACCACATAGGTGCCCGCCAGCGGGTGGCTGGTCGCCTTCTGGACCACACCATCACCGGTCGCCAGCACCGGCGTGCCCACCGGTACCGCGAAGTCGGTCCCTTCGTGGGGACGGATCGCACCGGTCACCGGATGCTTGCGCGCGGGGTTGAAATTGGAGCTGATCCGGTAGCGGCTGTGAGTCGGGTAGCGGCGGAATCCGCGCTCCAGACTGTTGCCCTGACCGTCGTAATAGTTGCCATCTTCGGCCAGCCAGGCTGACACATTCTTGCCCTGGCTAATCACTTCCACGCCGAGCAGCTGGCTGTTGCCGGTGCTCTTGCCTTCCACCGTCTCCTGGCGGACCAGCACCTTGAACTTGTCGCCCTTCTGCAAATCCTTGGCGAAATTCATCCGCCACTGGAACAGGTTGGCAATCTTCTGGATATGGTTGGCCGGAATGCCCGCATTACGGGCACTGACATAGAAGCTGCCGTTGATCACCCCGTTGTAACGCTGCGGTTGCCACTCGACCTTCTCATTGATCATGGAGGCGGTATAGGCATCATCGCTGCGCGCCATCACTAGCGTCTGCTTGATGTTCAGGCGGATCTTGAGTTGCTGCAGGATGTTGTCCTGATCGATCAGCAGCTCGATATTCTGGCCCGGCTTGAGGCGCGCCAGATAGTTCTTGTTGTCCGCGTCCAGCACCTTGTAGAGGGTGGTGGTGGAAAGACCGAGATTGTTAAAAATGGCGGTCAGGTTTTCGCCGTTGCGAACCCGGTAATCCTGCCACTGGGGGGTGGTGTCAACCGGGATGTCGTCATCCGGCGCACTTTGATCAACCAGTTCGTGATCGGGGATTTCGTTAAAGTCGGTGTTGTTTTCGTTGGTTGCCGTACCGGCGGTATCAATGGGCAACTCAAGACGCAGCGGCCGCTCGAGGATGTCACCCGGAGCTGGCAATAATGCCACTGCTGACAGGGTCATGGCCGTCAGCATCAGCATGGCATAAAAGTGTTTGCGGGGAACCGGTGGTTCCCAATTGGCAGCCTGTACTACCAAGGGACGGAGACGTTTCATCCGCTATCCTGTATTTAGATCTAAAGAGTGTGAGTTGCGATGTCAGTTGTGACAAAACCGTATAAAACTGTTTGTTGGACAAAAAAAGTTACAAATAGTTCATCGCAATCTGCATGAACCCCACATTTTATGCATAACCCGCCCGGATGGGCAGAAATGATCGTCTTTTTTAACCATTTTTTCCTATTTTTAAGAACCGGGTCGGATTCGATTCTGAATAGAAACCCAAAATGTTGCGATAACTTTTCCATGGAGTGGATATGTCGTTAGCAAAACTGTTAATCAGAATAATTGTCGTCCTGTTCCTGATAGGTGCGGCGCTGCTGTTCGCACTGGAAGTCACGACAGTCCGCCAGTCCATCCTCGACCAGATGTCAGCCAATCTGGAAACCGCCATCACAGCCCTTGGGTTGGTCTTGCAGGGAACCTTGTTAAATGACGACAAGGTGCTGGCAGAGACCATCGTTAATGCCATGTTTGATGGCGGCTTCGTCAGCTCTGTCACCCTGATCGATCCCGATGGCCAGCTGCTGTTTCAGAAGGTCTTCCACTCGACCCAGCAGAATGTCCCCGGCTGGCTTCCCTCGGTTATCGGCATGCCGCCCGTCAAAATTGAGCAAGAGTTGACCGATGGCTGGCGCATGCTGGGCACCCTGACACTGGAGGGGCATAGCGGTTACGCCTACCAGCATCTGTGGAATGCCATCAGCCGCACCGGTCTGGCGCTACTGGCGGGGCTGGTGGTCTTTACCCTGGTGATCTCCCTGGTGTGCAAACGCCTGCTGCATCCTCTGGAGCAGATCAACCTGCAACTGATCCGGATCCGCAAACACCAGTTCAACAGCACCCTGCCCACCCCCTGGTTGCAGGATCTCAAAGAGGTGGCGATCTCCATCAACCAACTGGTCTCCGAACGCAAACGGGATCTGTTGCAACAACGGCTCAAGATCACCCAGCTGGGCAAACAGCTGCCACTGACCCACCCGCTGCCGCTGCAAGGGCTAAGCCCGTTACCGGAAGGCGGGCAACTGCAAAAATTTGTCTCAACTCAAGGGGATATCGCGCTCTATCAGCGCTTCTTGCCCAACCAGCCCCTCGGTGCAGACAGCGATCTCGCGACTATCCAGACCGCTCTGCAACAGTGGCAGCACTCCCATATTGAGGGGATCTTGCTGCCCCTCTCCCTGCTCAATCATCCGCAATGGTCAGAGATCGCCCCCCTGCTGAGCCAGGGACGCGGCAAGACTCTGGATTGGCGCTGGGATGTGGCCACGTTCCCCGCCCACGGCCAGTCCACATTGGCCGCGCTACAGGAACAGGGGTGTGAGCTCGCCTTCAGCGCCATTCCCCTCAATGCAGATACCTTCAATCAACTTGACCCGCTCAACCCCATCTTTATCAGCTGCCAGCTGACCGATGCGCCGCTCTACTGGAATCTGCTCTCCCAGACCATGCATGCCGCCGGTTATACCCTGCTGGCGGAATCGGGAGAGTGCCGCGACATCGACACACTGCGGACCTGGGGTATCGATGGTTATGCCAGGGAGGCGCAATCATGAAAAAGCTCGCCATACTGTTGCCCCTGCTGTGGCAACCCGGCCTGATGGCTGAAACCGTGACTATCGCCACCGGTGGTGAGCAGGGGATTTACCATCAGATAACCAAAGAGTTTTGCCGGCTGGCCCATGAGGCCGATGAACAACTTGAGTGCAAGCTACAAGCCACATCGGGTTCAATAGAAAACCTGCAGCGACTGAAGAGCGGCGAGACCTCCTACGCCATGGTGCAGTCCGACTGGCTGTATCAGGCCAGCAAGGGCTTGGGCCCTTTTGCCACACAGCCGCAACCTGAGCTGCGCGCCCTGTTTGCCACCCATGCCGAGCCCTTCACCATAGTGATCCGTGCCGATGGCGATATCACCTCACTGGAACAGCTCAAGCTCGCCCCCATCGACATGGGGTTGAAGAGCTCGGGCACCCGCCAGACGGCGCTGGCCCTGTTCAACATCTTGGGAGCGAAAGAGCAGGACCTCGACCTGAAGAGCATGGCCAACCTGCCGGATGCGCTCTGCAGCAAGCAGATCGATGCTTTTGCACTGGTTATGGGGCACCCGAACCGGATCGTGCTGGATACTGCCAAGCGCTGCCCCGTCAGCTTTCTTGCCATAGAGGGAGCCACCCGGGATCAGTTGCTCAAGGGTGTCAGTTACTACCAGCGCAGTCAGGTGCCCGCCCGCATCTACCCTGGCAATCTGAAAGCGACGCCAACCTTTGCCATCGCCGCCACCCTGGTCACCAATGCCGCCATGCCGGAAGCGTCTGTCTATCGCCTGACCAAGGCCATGCTGACCCAGCAGACCAAGTTCAATGAACAGACTTATGGCTATGCCAATATGTTTCACCGGGCGCGCAATAAAACCGGCCCGGTGCTGAGCATTGAACAGCATCCGGGCGCGGCAAAATATTTCGAGGAGTTGAAAGCGGCGGGCAAGCTATAGCTGACGACGGGGAGAGCGCAGTTGCTCGCTGGAGAAACGGGTCTTCATCGATGTCCACTGCGCCAACCGATCGGCACTCCCCGCCAGCGTCCCTTCCCGGCGTGACTTCATGATCCAGATGCTTTTGGCATCGAAGCTGTAAACGGGGATGAGATCGGTACGCTTGCTACCGGGCAGGATCCGGCTGTTGATGTTGTCGAGCACCAGCGGGTCAGATTTGGGGGTCGGGAAGTAGAGCGTCACCATGTGAAACTGGTTGTATTTGACTGCCTTGACATAAGCCAGCCGCAGCCTCTTCTCATCTACCCCCAGCTCCATCAGGGTGTAGTACTTGGCGATGCTGTAATCCTCGCAATCCCCCCCGCGGGCACCGATGAACTCCAGCGGATTGGCCCAATAATCCTCATCCCCCCACAACCTGGGATCCTCGCTGTAGGTCAGATTGTTGAAGTAGTTGTTCACCAGCTCGATCTTCTGCTGGTCGGTCGTGCCCGCTCTGGGGGCCAGCAGGCGAGAAAAAGCCTCGGCCCGCTGAATGGCGCGGCCACCATACACTTCCTGCAGCTTGGCCCGCAGGTCCGGACTGGCAATGTACTCGGAGAGACGCGATGCCTGCACACTGGCGCAACATAGCGCCAGGGTGCAGGCCGGGATCAACAACCATTTCATACCAGACACTCCATGTCAGATGCTGGAGGTCAGTATAGTCCGTCCGGATGAGAGGCTCAGCCGGTGATCAGCGACACTGGGCGAATGCGTCAGCCAGTTGCTGCATGAATTGGGGATAACCATCCGGGCCGAGCGGCACCTGTTCACCCACCTCATCCAGCAACAGCACCTTGGCACCGGTATTGCGTGCCACCGATTCGATCACTGCCGGTGAGAATTGCGGCTCGGCATAAATGCAGCTCGCCTGTTTCTCTTCCAATGCCTTGCGAATATCCACCAGCGTCTTGGCACCCGGGCGACGCTCCGGACTCACGGTGAAGTGACCTTTTGAACTCATGCCGTAGTGGCGCTCCCAGTAGCCATACGCCTCGTGGAAGACAAAGTACCCCTTCTGGTTCACCGCCTTCATCTGGCCGGCAATCACCTTGTCCTTGGCATCCACCTTGGCATCAAATGCCGCGAGGTTGGCGTCATAGCGGGCCTGATTGGCCGGATCCAGCTTGCCCAATTCGCTTGCGATCGCCTTGGCAATCACCTTGGCCTGCGTCGGGCCAAGCCAGATATGGGGATCGACCCCTTCGTGATGATGCCCCTCATGCCCTTCATGCCCTTCGTCATGGTCGCCGTGCTCGTGGGCAGCGTGGTCATGATCATGCGCATCATGATCATGGGAGTCATGGCTATCCTGAGTCGCGTAGTTGAACAGCGGCATCCCCTCAACCTGAGTCAGAGCCAGAGCATGGGGATGGTTGGCCAGCGGCTTGGCCATGAAGCCTTCCAGCTCGGGGCCGACCCATACCACCAGATCGGCACTGTTGATGCTGCGAATATCGGAGGGACGCAGGGAAAAATCGTGGGGAGAGGCACCGGTCGGCAGCAATACCTTGGGCTCGCTCACCCCGTCAGTGATCGCCGCAGCGATGAAGCCAAGAGGCTTGATGGTGGTCAGTACCTCAATGGCACGAACAGGCAAACTCACCGCCAGCAGGGCAGTGAAAAGCGCAATAATTCTCATTGATGAATCTCGTCAGGGGGTGAGTATGTGATAATATAACAGCCTTTTTTGTTATATTATAACTCTCACTGGCTGTAAACCCCGGAGTTGTCATGAGCCAACTGGTAGAGCTGAAAGAGGTCTCTCTCTCGTTTGATGGACGCTCTGTGCTCGACAAGGTCTCCTTTACCCTCAATAAAGGCAAAATCACCACACTAGTCGGCCCCAACGGGGCGGGCAAGAGCACCCTGAGCAAGCTGGTGCTCGGCCTGCTCACGCCGGATTCGGGCAAGATCACCCGCAACCGCGACCTGCGGGTCGGCTATGTGCCCCAGCGCCTCTATCTGGATCCCACCCTGCCGCTGACGGTGCGCCGCTTCCTGCAACTGGGCAAAAACAGCCGCCTCTCCATCGAGGAAGCGCTGGCCCGGGTGGGCGCAGAAGGATTGCTTGAGAACCGGATGCAAAAACTCTCCGGTGGCGAGATGCAGCGGGTACTGCTGGCCCGCGCTCTGCTGGTTAAGCCCGAGCTACTGGTACTGGACGAACCGGTTCAAGGCGTGGACATCACTGGCCAGATCGAGCTCTACGCCCTGATCGGTCAGCTCGCCGCCGAGTTCAATTGCGCCGTGCTGATGGTCTCCCACGACCTGCATCTGGTGATGGCCAGCACCCACGAGGTGATCTGCCTCAATCGCCATGTCTGCTGTCATGGCGAGCCGGAAAGCGTGGCGCGCCACCCCGAATTTGCCCGTCTGTTCGGGCGACCGGAGCAGGAGGTGCTGGCGGTCTATACCCACCATCACCACTGCGACGGCGAACACCATCATCATGAACCGCAGGCCCCCGTCATCCGCCTGCCTTCTCGCAACAACGCTCACAGCAAATAGCGCAAGCAACAGGACATTCAAGTGGACAGCTTTCTGTTATACGCCCTCGCAGCCGGTCTCGGTATCGCCCTGCTGGCCGGCCCCCTCGGCAGCTTCGTGGTATGGCGCAAGATGGCCTATTTTGGCGACACCCTCTCCCATGCCTGTCTGTTCGGCATCGCACTGGGCATTCTGCTGCAGGTCGATCTCACTCTGGCGGTGGTGGTCTGCTGCCTCGCCATGGCGATGCTGCTGGTGATCATGAGCCGCAACCAGCAGGTCGCGACCGATACCCTGCTCGGCATTCTGGCTCACAGCGCCCTGTCCCTCGGTCTGGTTACCTTGAGTTTTATGGATAACGTGCGGGTGGATCTGATGGCCTACCTGTTTGGCGACCTGCTCTCGGTACAACCGATGGATCTGCTCTGGATCTATGGCGGTGGCGCGCTGGTGCTGCTCACCCTGTGGCGGTTGTGGGATCCCCTGCTCTCCATGACCATCTCGGAAGAGCTGGCGCGGGTAGAGGGGATCCGGGTCGATGTGCTGCGCTGCGTCTTGATGCTGCTGATCGGGCTGGTGATCGCCGTGGCGATGAAGTTTGTCGGCGCACTGATCATCACCTCCCTGCTGATCATCCCCGCCGCCACCGCCCGCCGCTTCAGCCAGACACCGGAGCAGATGGCCGGCTTTGCCGCGCTGATCGGCTGCCTCGCCGTGCTCGGCGGGCTGACGCTCTCATGGTATCAAGACACCCCGGCTGGGCCCTCGGTCGTCGTCTGCGCCACCAGCCTGTTTGTGCTGAGCCAGTTCAAGAAAGCCTGATAACCCGAGCAATTACAGCGGCATACTCTGCCGTGTCTCCATCATCAGCCACTGGCGCAACCGACTGATGGCGGGCTCATGGGCCCGCGAGCGCTTGCAGGTAAAGTAGAAGGCATCCCCCGTCTCCAGTTGGTGTACCGGCAAGGCCACCAGCTGGGGATCATCGGGCCGCAGCATGTAGTCATTCACGAACGCCACCCCCTGATCCCAGGCCGCCGCCTCCATCGCCAGCAGCACATGGCTGAAGTGGTGCATCCGCGCCTCGTCCGGAATAACCAGCCCACCCGCCTTGGCCCAGCGCTGCCAATCCTCGCCCCGCGCCTTGTAGATGGACTGCACCGACAACAGCGGCAGCTGCCAGATGGCGCCCGGCCACTCTCCGCTGACCTGCTGCAACAGACGGCGGCTGCAGACCGGAAAGAGCCGCTCCTGATAGATAAGATCGTGACAGTAGCCACGCCCGTGGGGCGACACAGTGATAAAACAGTCCGCCACCCGATCGGAGAGCTCGGGGTCTTCCGCCACCATCTCCAGACTCAAATCCAGCTCGGGGTAGAGTTGGCGTAACCCAGCCAGACGGGGGATCAGCCACTTCACCGCAAACGAGCTGTAGACCGCAAGCCGGACTCGCATCTCGCCACCACCGCGCAGTTGCTCGCTGCTCTGGGCAATCTGGCTGAGCCCGGCGGCAATCCCCTCGAAGTAACTCTCCCCTTGTGGCGTCAGCGAGAGCAGCCGCCCCTGACGCAGCAGCAAACGCTCACCCAGAAAATCCTCCAGCAGGCGGATCTGGTGGCTGACCGCGCTCTGGCTGACGTTCAATTCAAGGGCGGCGCGGGAGAAGCTGAGCAGCCGGGCGACCACTTCAAAATATTGCACGGCACGCAGGGGGGGCAGCTTCATTATCTAAATATCTCATGAGTGGTCATTTTTTATCATTTTACTGGATAACGGCCCCCGCGCTACCCTCCCCTCATCTGAAGTAGGAGGTGGTATGAATGCAGTAGGGATCGGCATCCTTTATCTGGTGCTGGGCAACATGGTGGCGGTCTTTTCCGATGCACTGGTCAAGGTACTGGAGCCGGATCAGCCCATCTTCCAGTTTGTCTTTTTTCGCCAACTCTCGGCCGCCCTTCTGCTGATGCCCTGGCTGCTCTGGTCATGGCGCCGCAACCCGCCGGTGGCCATCAAGTGGCACCTGCTGCGGGCCCATATCTGGGCGGTTGGCGTCTGCCTGATGGTGGTCGCCCTCACCCGCTTGCCGCTCGCTACCGCCAATGCCCTCTTCTATGCCGCGCCGCTGATGATGGTGCCGCTGGCGGTATGGATGGCGGGAGAGGCGATCTCGCGCCAGAAGGTGCTGACCGCGCTGCTCGGTTTTATCGGGGTGCTGATCGTGCTGCGCCCGACCGAGGTGAACTGGGCCGCGCTGGCGGCGCTCGGGGTGGCGCTCTCCATGGCGCTCAACAACCTGCTGATCAAGCGGATCCCGCTCAAGCAGCCCATCGCCCAGACCCTGTTCTTCACCAACGTGCTGAGCATGCCCTTCATTCTGGCGCTGGCATTGTGGGAAGGGGGCGACTGGCAGTGGCAGATGTGGTGGCCGGCTTTTGGCTCCTCGGCGCTGATCATGGTCTATGCGGGCTTGTGCGTGGTGGCCTATCGCAAGGCGGAGGCGAGCAAGATCGCCTCGGCGGAGTACACCGGTCTGCTGATGGCGGTGGCCATCGGGGTGTGGCTGTTTGACGAGCAGCCGGGCCTGCCGCTGCTGCTGGGGTGCCTCTGCATCATCTTGCCGCTGGTCGCCATGGCCCGCAGCAAACCCAAACCGCTGGCCGAACCGGCTGTTTAACCGTTCAGGGTCGCTCCAGCAAAGGGGCGACCCTTTGCTGCAAATGGGGGACTATCTCCTGCTCGAACCAGGGATTCTTCCTGAGCCAGAGGGTGTTACGCGGGGAGGGATGCGGCAACGGCAGCCAGCCGGGGCCATAGTCGGCCCAGCTACGCACCGTCTCGGTGAGCGACCCTTTGGCCGCCCCCCGCAAGTAGTAGGCTTGCGCATACTGGCCGATCAGCAGGGTCAGTTCGATGTTGGGCAACAGCATCAATACCTTGTCGTGCCAGGTGGGCGTGCACTCGGGTCTGGGTGGCAAATCGCCGGACTTTCCCCTGCCGGGATAGCAGAGCCCCATCGGCATGATGGCGATGCGCGACTCGTCATAAAAAGTGGTTTTATCAACCCCGAGCCACTGGCGCAGCCTGTCACCGGAGGGGTCATCCCACGGGATACCGCTGGCATGCACCCGGGTGCCGGGCGCCTGACCGATGATCAGCAGCCGGGCACTCTCGGCCCCGCGGATCACCGGACGAGGTCCCAGCGGCAGATGAGCCTCGCACAGACGGCAGGCCCTGATTTGCTCAAACAACGTATCGATTTGCTGCATGATGTTGATAGTACCAGCATTTCCCTGTTTTCCCTCTTGTGGAAACAGGGCGCGCCCCCTACTATCGCCATGGGTGTTTAATTTAATAAACGGACAATGATGAAAAACTGGCTAGGCACCGGCACCGCGACCCTCTCCTTCATCCTGTGGGGGATGCTGCCGCTCTATTATCAATTTATGCCCGAGGTCAACATGTGGGAGCTGATCTCCCACCGGGTGCTCTGGTCTGTGGTACTGCTGGGCGTCCTGTTTCTGGTGCTTGGCCACAAGGTGCCGTGGGCACAACTGCGCAGCGAGCCGCGCCAGCTCGGCCTCATTCTGCTGGCGGGGCCCGTGATGTCCATCAGCTGGTGCATGTTCACCTGGTGCCTCACCACCGGACAGGTGCTGACCACCAGCCTCGCCTTCTTTATGACCCCGCTGTTCAATATCGTATTCGCCGTCATCTTCCTTAAAGAGCGGCTCACCCCGCAAAAGCATCTGGCGGTCGCCCTGGCGCTGGCGGGGCTCGCCTACATGCTGTTTTGCTACGGCCAGCTCCCCTGGTTCTCCCTCATCATGGGGGCCAACTTCGCCTGCTACGGCCTTATCAAGAAGAAGATCCACTACGACACCGGCACCAGCCTCTATCTGGAAGCCATGGTGCAACTGCCCGTCGCGCTGATCATCATCGGCACGCTGGCGTGGCACGGGGAAGGGGCATTCGTGAACGGGGATCTGGCCGACAAGCTGTTACTGATGGGCAGCGCACCCGCCACCCTGCTGCCGGTGGGACTGTTCTGCTACGCGGTGGCGAGAACCCGGATGAGTACGGTGGGGTTGCTGCAATATATCGAGCCCAGCCTCGCCTTCCTGCTCGCCATCTACTGGTTTGGTGAGGCGCCGGACCCCATCAAGACAGTCGGTTTCGCCTTCGTCTGGTCGGGCTTGCTGGTGAGCCTGCTACCGCTACACCGGCTCAAGCGCCGCCCTCAGGGCGTACCGCGATAGGACTCCAGTACCTGGTGCCAGCGGGGATCCCGGTCCATCAGCTCGGCGATATCGTTGAGACGAGCATGGAGATCGGCACGGGATCTGGGCACCAGAATATGGCGGGTATAGCTGGATTGGGGAAAGGGCGAGACAAACAGCTTGCCCTCATAGGCCGGGACATGGGTGAAAAATGCGAGGGCCGACCCGGGCACCAGAGTCACATCGATGCGCCCGCGCACCAGCAGATCCAGATTGATCTTCACCTTCTTGGCATCGTGGCGCACCAGCTCCCCCCCGGCGGCCGCCTCATCGATCCCCTGGTAGCGATAGCCCTCCACCCCGCCAAACACCAGCCCCTTGAGGGAATCTGGCCCGCGATAAGTGATCGGCTTGTCGATGCTCGAGATCAGCTCGTTGGTGTCGCGCATCACCGGAAAGGTCCAGAGATAGCGCTCGCGTTGGGGATCCCCCACCCAGGCGGGATTGACCCAGACCACCAGACCGTCGAAGTCGGGATCCGACATCTCCAGCGCCAGCCGGGCGCGATTGACCAGCCAGAGCTCGATCCTGGGTTCCCCCTCCAGCTTTTCATTGAGATACTTGACCAGCTCGTGGCTCAACCCTGCCTCTCCACCGGTATTGAAGGGCGGATGCTGATGGTAATCGTAGAGACGGATCGTCTCCCCCTGAGCCGGGACCGACAACAGTAACCACAACCAGAACCAGACTCTCATCGCACCTCCTTGAGCTGCTTTGAGTTTGGCACAGAGACGTTGAATGAGAGAGTCCGCGACAACCACACCCGCGCCGCAACCACCCGAGCCTTCCCGCTGGTCTGTCTATATGGTGCGCACCGCCACCGGCCTGCTCTATACCGGGATCAGCACGGACCCACTGCGCCGCCTGCGCCAGCACCAGAGTGGCAAGGGCTCTCGCGCCCTGCGCGGCAAGGGACCGCTGACGCTGGTATGGCAGCAGGAAGTCGGTGAGAAGGGGGCGGCCCTGCGCATCGAATATCGCCTCAAGCAGCAGCCAAAATCCTTCAAGGAGCAGCTGATCCTGCACCCTGCGCTCTGGCAGAGCTGGAGCCCGCAATGGTTACCCGCAGCCACCCGGCCTTGAGGATGACAGGCAAAAAAAGGCCACTCAATGAGTGGCCGAAAAGGGGAAATCAGGGAGCACCACACAACGTCTTGCACAACCTCAGGCGGGTTAGAGGTAGGTATTGGAGCGCTTGCTGCGGTTGCTGATCAGCCAGCAAACCGCCAGCACCAGCAGCAACCAGGGGGCCAGCTTGATGATCAGAGCAAGCATGCCACCCAGCGCCCCAAGCAGCACAAACAGGCCGCTCACCAGCAACATGGCCACCAGGGTAAAACCGGTCAGTGCCATGACCAGCAGCACCACCAGCAAGATGAAAAATTCCAGCATAACTTGCTCCTTATCAGTACCTTGTCTGCCGGCTGGGCAACCCTTCGGTCAATCCAGCCAGCGCTTCAATTCATAACGGGGCGGCATCACCAGCACCGCCAGCAGATAGGCGGCCAGTGCCAGCGGTGGCATCAGGATCAGGGCGAGCAGTGCCACCACCCGCACCGTGACTCTGGAGACCCCCAACCGCCTGGCAATACCGGCGCAGACCCCGGTCAGCTTTCGATGCACCAGATCCTTGGGCCAGGGGCTCATGATTACACCTCCGCCTTCTGGCCTTTGAGGCGAGCCAGCTCGCGCTCGATCTCGTCATTGAGCTCCAGCTCGCGGAACTGGGCCTCCAGCGAGGGATTCTGCCCCAGAGTGGCCGCCTCCAGCTGGGCTTCCAGCTGATCGACCCGGCCCTGAAAACCGTCAAAACGGGCCATCAACTCGTGCATGCGCTGGTTGCCTACCTGAGCACGGGCACGAATGCGGCTGTGGGCCGTCTGCTCGCGCAGGGTCAGCAGTTTCTGCTTCTCGCGCGCCTCGGTCAGCTTGGCCGCCAGTCGCTCGCTGTCGGCGGTGAGCTGGGCCAGCACCTCGGCCACCCGGGCCTTGTCCTGCTCCAGCTGTTCACATTTCTTGGCCTCCGCCAGCTTCTCGGTGAGGGCGGCACGGGCCAGATCCTCACGCCCTTTCTGGATGGCGAGTTCGGCCTTGGCCGACCACTCCAGGATCTGCGCCTGCAACGCCTGCTGGTGACGTTCCAGCTGTTTCTGTTCGGCAATCACCCGAGCGGCCTGGGTACGCATCTCGACCTGCACCTGCTCCATCTCTTCGATCATCAGGCGCAGCATCTTTTCCGGCTCTTCACTCTTGTCGAGCAGGCTGTGCAGGTTGGCATTAATCACGTCGGTCAGGCGGCTGAATACGCTCATGGTCTGGCTCCTTGTTGATGGGATGGCTATCTCTTCCCATTACATTACAAGAGCCGTGCCAAGAAAAATTATTGTTGTTTTACATATAGATGGGGATTTATTGAGGAAATTCAAGAAGGGTTTGTTGGTGAAAATAGCCAACCAAGTGGTGATTTTCACCAACAAAAAAGGGAGCCGGTGGCTCCCTTGTCGATTCAGCTGCGCTATCCATCAAGCGGCGTGGCTGTGGCCCAGCTTGCTGTCCAGTTCGGCCAGCTTGGCCTCCATCCGGGCACGGCAGGTGTCGGAGAGATCGCGAATGCCGCTGGCACCGTGCTCCTTGCTACAGACCGGCGCCATCACCTCCACCAGCACTTCGCCGTTGTCCCAGCGATTGAGGTCGATCTGACCGAAGTAGCTGGAGCAGACGATGGGCACCACCGGCACTTCCGCCTGCACCGCAGTGTGGAAAGCGCCCGCCTTGAACGGCAGCAGACCGCGACCCTTGGAGCGGGTCCCTTCCGGGAACATCCAGATGGAGGTGCCGCGATTCTTGATGCGATCCACTACCTGACCGATGGTGCCGATGGCACGGGAGCGGTTGGAGCGGTCGATCAGCACGTTGCCGGAGAGCCAGAAGATAAGGCCGAACAGGGGCAGCCAGAGCAGGCTCTTCTTGCCTACCGCCACCACACCAGGCTGCACCGCACCGGTCACGGTGAAGATGTCGAAGTTGCTCTGGTGGTTGCAGACGTAGACCGCCGGGCCGACCGATTTGACCTCCTCGGCCACCGTCACCTTGACTCGCAGCCCGATCAACGGGCAGACCGCGTGATACATGCGGGCGAAGACGTAGACGTTGTTGGGATGACGCGGACGAACCAGACAGAGCAGCAGGCCGAACAGGAACCAGAAAATGAGCAGCAGACCAAGCAGCAGCACACGGGCAATTTTGAGCATCGAACACCTCGAGTTTTAACTCGGCGCAGTATACTGATCCCCCTTTTAGCGAACAAGCGTTCGCCAGACAGAACTGACCACCCCGCATCGCGCATATGGTCTTATCGAATCCCGCTGACTTGCTCCTGTCATTAATGATCGATAGGATATGCACCATTCAACAGGGTAGGGCGAGCATGATTTTGCGACAACGCGTGGCGACAAGACTCCTGCTGCTGGTCTGCATTCTGGTGCTCAACTGTGCGGCCCAGCCGCTGGCCCGGCTAGCCCAACTCGATCAGGCCCTCAGCTGTCAGGCACTGCCTGTGCCGAGCGCCGCGACGGATCAAGAGGATGCCAAACCGGCCAGCCCGCAGCCCACCAGTTGCCAGCTCAATGGCAAGTGGCTGAGCGCCGCTACCCTGCTCTGCGTTGAACAGATCTTCTTTGCCATCGCCTTCGTGATGGCCCTGCTGGCGCCGCTGTCGCGCCGCTCACCCGCGTTGCCCCCACCTCGGAACATATCTCCGCCTGAACGGCGACTGCATCTTACTCTCTGTGTCTGGCGAGAATGAGTTAGCCGCGGTTTACCCCCCTAACTTCCATTTTCAAGAGACAGAAAAATGTCAAACATCATCAAGACGGCCCTGTTGATGGGCGGTCTGCTGTGGCAATCCATGGGATTGGCCAGCGACACCGGCTGGCTTGCCAGTCCCCGGAACGATCACGCAAAAGTGCGGCTGCAAGCCGACGCCCGTGATCCCGCCCAAACGCGCGTGCTGCTCAGCCTGGCGCTCGAATCCGGCTGGAAAACCTATTGGCAGAACCCGGGGGAAGGCGGCATTGCCCCTGAAATATTCTGGGATGACCCTCAAGCGGCGCAGCAGTGGCATTGGCCCGTACCGGAGCGGTTTGAGGTCAGCGGCATCTCGACCCAGGGCTATCAGAAGGCCGTCAGCCTCCCCATCACGCTTGCCCACAGCCGCCGCGAGGCGCTGACGGGCACCCTGCGCCTTTCAACCTGTAGCAATGTCTGCATCCTGACTGACTACCCCTTCACCCTGGCGCTGGATGGCACTGCGCCGGAAGGGTTCGACTTTGCCTACGCCCAGGCGATGAGCAAGCTGCCACAAGCCATGCCGGAGACCGTCATCCTCAAAGCGGGTTATCAGCAAAACCAGCTGCAGCTGACTGCCGACAACCCGCAGGGCTGGCAGGATCCGCAGATTTTCCTCCAGCGGCTGGAGGGCGCCGAATTTGGCAAACCCGAGCTGGAGGTGCAAGACAACACCCTGATCGCCCGCATTCCGGTCAGCGATGGCTGGCAGGGCGATGCGCCCGACATCCGTAACCAGCCACTCGGCTTGGTCCTGGCCAACGGTGAACAGGCTTGGCAGAGCGAACTCGAGATAGGTGACCCGCTGACCCTGCCGAGTCAGGGCCACTCGCTGCTCTGGCTGCTGGGCGCCGCCCTGTTGGGTGGCCTGATCCTCAATCTGATGCCCTGCGTGCTGCCGGTGCTGGCACTGAAGTTGGGATCGGTGTTGCAGCTGGAAACCCGTGAGCGCCGTCCGGTTCGCCTGCAATTTCTGGCGGCCAGTGCCGGGATCATCGCCTCCTTCTGGATGCTGGCAGCCATGAGCAGCCTGCTGCGCGCCACGCAAGGCGCCGTCGGTTGGGGCATCCAGTTCCAGAGCATCTGGTTTATCGGCTTTATGGTGGTGGTGACGGCGCTGTTCTGCGCCAACCTGCTGGGGCTGTTCGAGATCCGGCTGCCCAGCCATCTCAGCACCCGCCTCGCCACCAGCGGTGGCAACGGCCTCGGCGGCCACTTCCTGCAGGGGAGCTTCGCCACCCTGCTGGCGACCCCCTGCTCGGCCCCCTTCCTTGGCACCGCGGTCGCCTTTGCACTGGCGGCGCCACTCGGTCAGCTGTGGCTTATCTTCACCGCGCTTGGCCTCGGCATGAGCCTGCCCTGGCTGCTGATCGCCGCCTTCCCCCGTCTTGCGCTCTGGCTGCCGAAGCCGGGCCGCTGGATGGGGCGACTGCGCATGCTGCTCGGCCTGATGATGCTGGGATCCAGCCTCTGGCTGCTCAGCCTGCTCGGCAACCATGTCGGCCAATTCTGGATGCTGATCCTGATGGCGCTGATGCTGGCCGCCCTGCTGCTGGCCGTCGTGTGGCGCCATGGCATTCGGGGCGTGACCCTGGGGTTGGCGCTGGGCTGCTTGCTGGGCGGGACCCTGCTGCTGGGCGGCGCCTTTACGATGGAAGGAAAGCCCCAGCGAGATACCGTCAACTGGCAGCCGCTCACGGAGCAAGCCATCCAGGATGCGCTGGCCCAGAACAAGCGGGTCTTTGTCGATGTCACCGCCGACTGGTGCATTACCTGTAAAGCCAACAAATTCAACGTACTGCTGCGAGATGACGTACAAAACGCCCTGAGCGCCCCCGATGTGGTGGCCCTGCGCGGGGACTGGAGCCGCCCCTCTGCCAGCATCGCCGACTTCTTGCGCCAACGCGGTAGCGTGGCCATTCCCTTCAACCAGATCTACGGGCCCGACCTGCAGGGTGGCGAGATCCTCTCGCCCCTGCTGGACCGCCCGACCCTGCTTGCCACCCTGGCGCAAGCAGGCATTGCCACTTCTCAAGGAGACACCAAATGAAATCAACCCTGAGCGCCCTGCCCCTGCTGGCCTCTCTCTGTGCCACGCTGCTGGCTCCGGCTCTGCACGCCGCCCCCTTCACCCCGGAGCAGGAGGCGCGCATCAAGGAGCTGATCCGCGAGACCCTGATCGCCAACCCCAAGATCCTCGACGAGGCGGCCGAATCCTGGGAGAAGCAGAACGCGGCCGCCCAGCAGGCGCAGCTTGGCAACTTCATCAAGGGCAACAAGGATGTGCTGTTCAACAGCGCCACCAGCCCGCGCCTCGGCGCCAAGAATCCCAAGCTGACCCTGGTGCTGTTCACCGACTACAACTGCCCCTACTGCAAGCAGTTCGATCCCCAACTGACCAAACTGCTCAAGGCCTATCCGGATGATCTGGGGCTGGTAATCAAGCTGCTGCCGTTCAAGGGGCAGACCTCCGCCAAGGCGGCCCAGTACAGTCTGACCCTGTGGCAGCAGGATCCCGCCCGCTTCCTCACCCTGCACGACAAGCTGATGAGCAAGCAGGGGATGCTGACCGAGGCAGACATCAACAAGACGCTGGCGGCCACCGGCAATGTGGCGCTCAAACCGGAGGGCAAGGCGACCGAGGAGCTGCGCAATAGCCTGCGCATCGGCACCATTCTCGGGGTACAGGGCACACCGGCGACCCTGATTGGCAACCAGCTGGTGCCGGGCGCCATCCCCTACGAGGAGCTGGAGCAACTGGTGCAGGCCGAACTGGCCAAGCTGGGGTAAGGGATGACAACAATCAATCCTCAATCCCGCTGGCGACGCTGGGGCAAGGAGGCACTCTGGCTGCTGCTGATGGCGCTGGTTATCTCGACCCTGCTGGATCTGTGGCGCAGCCCGACCCTGCCTGAAGGGGCGATGAGCGCCCCCGTCACCCTGCAGGATGGCATCAGCACGGATCTCGCTACCTTAAGTCAGGGCAAGCCGCTGCTGGTCTACTACTGGGCCAGCTGGTGCGGCGTCTGCCGTTTCACTACCCCGACCGTGCAACAGCTCTGGCAAGAGGGTGAAAACGTGCTGACGGTGGCACTGCGCTCCGGCAATTCGGAGCAGTTAGGCAAGGGGATGGGCAAGAAGGGACTCACCTTTCCGACCCACAACGACGAGTCGGGCGATCTGGCCGCCAAGTGGCAGGTGGGCGTCACCCCGACCGTCCTCGTCATCAAGGATGGCAAGCTGGTGAGCAGCACCACCGGCTGGAGCTCGAAGTTGGGCTTGCAGCTGCGGCTCTGGTGGGCGTCACTCTAGCCACGCAACATAGTTGCTTTCAACATGGCCATCCCTACCGGATGGCCATTTTTTCATCGCCTTCCCGTACGCGGCCCTTGCACTGGCCAGACCGACTGGCAACAATAGACGCTCAACTGACACCTCTTCATCCCGCCCCTTAATTCGTCGCCCAATTCATCGCTTTGGGGGGCCGTTTCCGTTAAAATGACGGGTTTTTGCCGTGCCTGGTTTGCCAATCCCCACCATCAGGCACCCGCAGTATGAATCCGATGATGCCAGTGATGCAGGATCTGCCATGAACAACTACTTTCGGGTGCTGGGCGTCAAGTCCAACGCCAACGAAAACGACATCAAAAAAGCCTATCGCCGGCTGTCGAACCAGTACCACCCCGATAAGCTGTTAGGGGCGAGCGAAGAAGAGCGAGAGCTGGCAGCCATCAAGCTGCACCAGGTAAAGCAGGCCTATGAAGTGCTGTCCGACCCGAAACAGCGCGCCGCCTTTATCAAGGATTTCAACAACGTTATCGTGACCGATCCCGCTGCTGCCATGCAGGAGATGTGGGATCAGTTCTACCCCTGATGCCAACGCAGGAAAGAAGAGCCACTATGCAAAAAAAATGGGATCAGGCGCGTATCAAAGCGCTGATAAGTGACGCGAGCGAGAACATCGAATCCTACCGGGATCAGGATGACCCCAAGGCGCTGGAACAGTTCACCGGCCAGATGAAGACCCTGCTGCTGGCCGATATGAGCATGCTGGAGTTTATGCCCGAATACCTGCCGCTGGCCCTCTATGGCCGGGTGCAGTTCCCGGCCAAAACCAAGCCCGAGTGGAACAAATGGCTCACCGGCGGCGTACAACCCTCATGGGATGAATTCAAGGTGTCGGTGGCGTTCAACAATGCCGACCTGCCGCTGGTCAAGGCGGTACGGGCCCAGAGCGAAGATCAGCTGATCGAAGCCTGCGCCGTGCTGTTCCAGCTCGACAACCCGCTGCCGCGCGGTGGCCGCCGTGCCGATGACGACTATGAACTGCGTGACGACGAAGATGAAGACGGGGAAGATGCCGACGCCGACTACAACGGTGATGGTGACGACGACGGCGATCAGGATATGTACGACGAAGTACGTTTCTAATTGGGGCAACGCATGAACAACAGTCTGATAGAAATTACCGCCATCGAGATCAAAGAGCTGGCCGTTATCGAGCCGAAGCAGGCCAGCGAAAAGTTCGAGCTGATCGCCAAGACCATGTCCGATGAGCAGCTGGGCGAAGTCATTGAACAGATCGATATCGTCACCCTGACCCAGATCAACGGCCAGCATGACATGTCCTTCCCCTCCATCATCGCGGAGCTGATGACCCCGGAGCGGATCCGCGACATCGTCTGCCAGCAGCCGCTCTATTGGGAAGAGGCGATCAAAAACAACGCCGAAGAGCTGCAACAGCACACCTTCGACTTCCTCAACTACCTGATCCGCACCCAGGATAGCGAAACGAAGCAGCGGGAGATCCTCGAGTGCGTCGCCGATGATCCGGCCGGTCTCTTCTACCTCGCCATCCCCTTTATCGAGTTCTACCGTGGCGACCGCTACGAGGATGAAGAAGGCTTCCACGACCCCCTGCACGCCGAAGAGGAAGATCTGGAAGAGGCGCTCTCCTACAGCAACCGCCAGCAGAGCGAAGATGCCCACGACTACGCGCTGGATGACCCGCGCAGCCTGTTGATGCTGATCCGCGAGCTGACCCCCGAAGTGGAGAAATCCATCAAGGCGTTGCTGCGCAACGAGCACTCCAGCTGGGAAGGGATCATCAACAAGTTCGCCAGCGAGCTGGTGATGCAGGCCAAAGAGAAGAACAAGGTCGAGGACGAGTACGCCGAAGTCGACGACATGTTCAGCTTTCTGGATTGAGGAACCCCGCAATGCAACTAGTGATACGCGACGTCAATCAAGGCCCCTTTCTCACTCAGGTGCTGCGCTTTGGCCGCGAAAACGAACTCTTGAGTCAGCAGCAGCTCGCCGCCATCAAGGGCAAGGCGGTGCTGATGAGCCTGAAGTTCGCCGACAAGTACTACAACAAGTACAAGATGCACCTGCTGGAGCAGGCCGCCCACGACGTGATCGGCGTGGTGAGCCTCGGCCTGCAGGAGCTCTCCCAGCGCGACACCACTAAAGCGCTCGCACTGCTGCAAGCGCCGGAAGGGCCCATCAAGCCGTTCCAGAAAGGGTGGTCGATGCTGATCTCCGTCAGCAGCAAGCAGCCCGGCGGCAACAACCTCTTTGGGGATGTGGACGCCCGCCTGCTGGACAAGATCTCCAGCCCGCCGGACGTGGAAGAGTGGCAAGGGTGGCAGGAGTACGAAAAAGCGCTGGCCGAGCATAACAAGGCCCGCCTGATGACCCTGCTGGATCAGCACTGCTTCGCCTGCGAAAACGACCACCCGACCATGGAAGACAAGCTGGCCGAAGCGCTGCTCTACCGCATTCTCTGCGGCAATGGCAGCGGCGCCGCCAAACTCAAGGTGAAGCAGGATCTCAAGCGCAAACTGGCGCGGGAGATTGAGCTCAACGAGGCGTGGTACGACACCGACTATCTGGCCGCCCAGCTGGAGCTGCTGCTGGCAGAGCTGCCGGGCGAACTGATCGCCGGTCTGCGTCAGGATCTCAGCAAGGGGTTTGTCCCCAACCTGCTGCACACGCTGGGCTTTGTGCGCCAGTACCAGCTGCTGCAAAAAGAGAACGCCTCGCCGGAGAAGCTCGACAACTTCGAGATGCGCGCCGGTCTCAAGCACCCGCTGCTCGGCTGGCCGCTCTACCACGACTTCTAGGGCCGCTTTCGTCGCCCCTTCAACCTGTCGCACCACAACGCCCGGCCCGCCGGGCGTTGTTATATCAGGCGACAAGCACCTCCCCTCACCCTGACCCTCTCCCCAGCAGAGAGGGAACACACGCCAACCACCTCGGGCCGCCCCTTTCCCCCCGATATTTATTCACTCAACGCTTGCAGATGAATAAATGATATGCGACGCAACAGCCGGGTTGTCGTGACGTGATGGGGTAATAAACGGGATGGAGATCGCACCACACCGCAGAAATTGGCATAAAAAGACCGACAAGATCACATCAAACGTACCGCAATCGCATGGTAAATCGAGCTAAAATCACGGTCTCGCCCGCATAAAAAGGCGGAATAGATCAATAAAAAGCAATTAATCGCGCCGGATTAAATTTAAGGTCTGGCAATTTGATCGGGCAGGTCGCTAAATGACAGACCAGCCTTGAAACCAGCATGGAAGCGCCAAAGGCTAGCCGGCAGCAGACCGGTACGCTCTCAGGATGAGTTGTGATTTTCTCTTCTCACAGGAGACAGACCGTGAGCGCTTCGACACCACACCCTCATCACGCCGCCGTCCCCCCCGGCTCAGGCGCCCTGTTCTTTATTCAGACCTTCGCCACCCTGGGTTTTGCCGTGCTCTACTCCACTTTGGTGCTCTACGCCACCAAGCGGCTCGGCTTTAGCGAATCCCAGGCCAACGCCATGATGGGGATCTTCGGGGCCTTCAACTACGGCCTGCACCTGTTTGGCGGCTACCTCGGCGGGCGTTACCTCAGTAACCGCAACCTGTTCGTGATGGGGATGGTGTTGCAGGTGATCGGCTGCTACCTCATCGCCGAGATGGGCATCACCGGCCTCTACTGGGGGCTCGCCATGTTCCTCACCGGCAGCGGTCTCAACGTCACCTGCCTCAACATGATGCTGACCCAGCGCTTCGCCCCGGACGATCACCGCTGCGAGAGCGCCTTCTTGTGGAACTACGCCGGGATGAATCTGGGCTTCTTTATGGGCTTCTCGGTGGCGGGCTACTTCCAGCTCACCGAGGATTACCGCACCCTGTTCCTGTTCGCCACCCTCGGCAACGTGCTGGCCATCATCGCCACCCTGTTCTTCTGGCCGATTCTGGCGGATATCAACACCCCGCTGCGTCATATCAAGGGGCGCGGCTTCTACCTGCGGATGCTCGGCGGCCTCGCCATTCTGGCGCTGCTGGTGCCCGCCCTGCGTCTGCTGCTGACCCACGCCAGCTTTAGCGGCAGCTTCGTGCTGATGCTGGGGGCAGTGGTGCTGGTGCTGCTCTGCGTGATGACCGCCCGCCACCCGGACGCCGCCGAGCGCAGCCGCATGGTGGCCTACCTGATCCTCGCCCTTGGCTCCCTGATCTTCTGGTCGCTCTACCAGCTGGCGCCCATGGGGCTGATGCTCTTCTCCGAGCACAACATCAACCTCAACGTGTTCGGGCTGCGGGTCGCTCCCCAGTGGATCCAGAACATCAACACCCTCGTCATCGTCATCGGCGGCCCGCTGATGGCGCTGCTGTTCAAACGGCTGCGCGAGCAGGGCTGGAATATCGATATCCCCTCCCAGTTTGCCGCCTCGCTGTTCTGCATGGGATTGGGGATGCTGGTACTGCCGATCGGCATCCATCTGGCGGGGGCCGACGGGCTGGTCGCCTTCAAGTGGATCGCCATCAGCTATGTGCTGCAGAGTCTGGGCGAGCTGCTGATCTCCCCTATCGGCTACGCCATGATTGGCAAGCTGGCCCCCGCCAACCTGCAAGGTTTGATGATGGGCTGCTGGATGATGGTGACTGGCGTCGCCTCGGTGCTGGCGGGCTATGTCTCCGGCGCCATGCCGCAAAATATCGGCAGCACCCCGCTCGCCACTAACCCGGGTTACAGCTCGGTATTCAATATGCTGGGCTGGGGCTCGCTGGCGGGCGGCGTGGTGTTGTTGCTGCTGGTGCCCCGCCTGCGCCAGCTGATCGCCTCGAAGATCACCCCGCCACCGGCAGGAGCTGCCATTCCCGTCTGATCGGGTGCGGGCCAGCCATTTCACTGGCCCCTACCAGCGCGAACGGTTGAATCAGCAACGCTACTGCTAATGCAAAGGGTCCCGCCATCATAGATGTCGGGGCCCTCTCTTTTGGCGGGATGGATAGCTTTTTTCAGGCTGGCAGAGTGGCGCCTGTGATGATTTTTGCACCAAAGAAACCAATCCATTTTTAGCTGTTGCGCCAATGAAACAATCCAGCACATCAAGGCATAGGGGTAATCTGCGCAGCCCATTGCAGCGGCAACCTCGCGGGGTGCTCCCTTGGTGTACGATTGTCTGCACCACACCCGAATACATATCGAGAGACGCCATGAGTGAAGATCAATCTGCCGCCATGCCGGTATTGAATGACAAGAATTGCTATGGTTTCGAGCGCAAAAATGCCGGAGACTTCCCCTTTTATCGCGAGGGGCCCCATGCATTATCTGCCCGCCACTGGGTAGTGCTCCTGCTGGGTGCGGCGCTGGGTTTCTCGATGCTGACGCTGCCTGTCGCATTTTTTAAAACCACCATGGGCGGCTTTGTTCCCGCCATTCTGTTTCCGCTTATTCCGCTGGCCATGCTTGCCATCATGGTGGGTAAAGGGTGGCGAGCACTGTTTCGCACGCCGACATGGCGGGATGTTCTGTTGATGGTGGCCATTGCTGGCGCCAATATTCTGGTCTCCTTTACCGTTGCATTGTTGCTACAGCTTGTTTTCAAGATGAATGCAAACCCGGCCAACGCCCTGCTGGCAGGGGCATCCGATACGGCACTCATCCTCTTTTATTTAAAAACAGCCCCGCAACTCTTCGGTGAGGAGGTGGTTTCCATATTGCCGTTTCTGGCTGTGCTCTGGTTTTGTCACCAAAAACTCGCCATGACGCGCAAGCGTGCCATTATCACCGCCTGGCTCTGTACTGCGCTTATCTTCGGTGCGTTGCATCTGCCCACTTATGAGTGGAATTTCGTGCAATGTTTTCTGGTTATCGGAACGGCCCGCATTGTGCTGCTCAGTGGCTACATCATTACCAAAAATATTTGGGTATCGACCGGCGCGCACATTATCAATGACTGGCTGCTGTTTACCATCATGGCGGCATTTCTGGGCGCTCACGCCGCCGGGTAGGACGTAGGGTGCAATAAGCGAAGCGCATTGCACCGGTAAACCTCGCGGGTTTAATCGCGGTGCCATTTGCCTTGTTCATTGCACCCCGGTGTTACCTCCCCTCACCCTAACCCTCTCCCAAAGGGAGAGGGGACAAGTTCCTGCCAACCTTTAGCCATAGCTGTCACGCTATTCCAAAATTGCTGCGATCTGGGCTCCCTTCTCCCACTCTTTGCCATAAACAAGGGGAGAAGGATCGGGGATAAGGGGGAGCAAGCCATCGACAAGCAGCAGAGCGTCAAATAAAACAGAGGCAAGTAGGGTCGATTAGCGAAGCGTAATCGTCCGCACCGCAATCTCGGTGGCTATGAACATAGAGAAGAGATCGGCTGAAGCACCAGCAGAATTACGGCAACCTGTTTTCGCGATCGTCTGATTACGCTGCGCTAATCAAACCTACGGCCCTAGGGATGAACCATCACAACAGAAGCCATCGACCAACAACAGAGCGTTGCACAAGCAAGGGCGATTAGGGTTGATTCGCGCAGCATACAGATAGTAGATGGATTGCCCGCACAATCGCAGCTACCGGTTCTTACGAACATATGCTTACTTAAACATCCGGCCCTTTCGTTTTTTTATTAGCCATATCTTTAAGGGCATTCAACTTCATGAATTTCAAAAAAGCAAGGCCATGACAACTAAGAGACCAATACTCATTAACATCAGAGACGGGATGTTTTTTCTTACTAGGTTCAACTAGTTCTAAAGCTGAAAGTGACAAAAAGCAATCTCGCATCCTGTTCAATGGATATGGCGCCACATCACTTAACTCTTTAGTTTTATCTGGGTTAGACATACGACCAACATAAGTTGCTGCTCGTTCAACTGAAATCTCTATTGTTATTTCAGAAGCCAGAATTGAATATATTTTGTATAATGTTGTGTCTGCTGATATGTTCCAGTCAGCATCCCCCTTTAACCTGAGCGGCATCTTCATTTCAACACTGGACATCATATCCTTTAACTTTACAAACTCCTCTTGCTGTTTTGTTTCTTTATTTGAGTCAAGCAAGCGAAGCTGCTCCCTCAAGTCAGAATTTTCTTTCGACAACCGAGATAGCTCTGCCACGACTTCAGGCCCTGCAACAGACGTTGCCCTAGCCCACCCTATCCGGGGATTTGTATTAAAAGCTTTCATCAGAGCGATCGATACCTTTCCATGTAAATCATCTGATGATTTCCAGAATCCGACAGGACGGCTTTTTACCTTATCCTTAAAGTTATTTAGTAAGACGATTTTATCGTCGTTTTTTTCTACATATTTTGCAAGTGGTTCAACCGTTTGGTCGATAACAAATCCGAGAACAGGAACCCCCTTGCTGACTGCGTAATCAAATTCCTTTTCCGTATAACTAATATCCCCGACCATGGAACCATATTTATGAGCCACAACTACCACATAGTAGTCAGACTCATCTATCTGCCTCTGTATTATTTTCCACTGTTCATCATCTGCAGCACTAAACATTTCCATACCAACTGGTATGTGTCCCATTTCCAGAATAGACTTAATAACTTGAGCCCTTTCATTTTTTAAATCATCATATGTCGAGCTAATGAAAATTTGATATTTAACCATTCTAACCCCTATAAATAGGGAGCCTAAGCTCCCATATTTTAATTATTTTCTGAATTGCAATCTTCAATTGCCGAGGATTCTATTTCTATTCTGTCTACCCGCTGCAAACCACGGGGCAGCTTGGCGCCGCGGCGGCCGCGCTCGCCGCGGTAGTAGTCAAGGTCAGATGGCTTAAGAGTGAGCTTGCGCTTGCCGGCAAACAGGGTGACATATTGCCCCTGCGGGATAATGGCGGCCATCACCATAAACTCTTCCCGTGCCTTGACCCGCGCCGACGGAATGCTGATCAGCTTGTTGCCCTTGCCCTTGCCGAGTACCGGCAGGGTGTTGAGCGGGAACAGCAGCATGCGCCCTTCGTTGGAGATGGCCATGCAGAGATCAGTCTCTGGCGAGCCAATCTTCTGGGGTGCCATCACCTGACCCCCTTCCGGCACGGTGAGCAGCGCTTTGCCGTTCTTGTTCTTGCCGATGAGATCGTCATAGGTGCAGACAAAGCCGTAACCGGCATCAGAGCAGATGAGATACGGCTCACCCTCGTTGCCCATCACCAGATGGCGCACTTCCTCCCCTGCCCCCAGCGCAAAGCGGCCAGTGAGCGGTTCGCCCTGACTGCGCGCAGATGGCAAGGTGTGGGATTCGAGGGCGTAAGTTCTTCCCAACGTGGAGAGGAACACCGCCTGCTGGTTGCTGCGGCCGCAGGCGTGGGCCAGATAACTGTCCCCCGCCTTGTAGGAGAGCCCCGCCACATCGACATCGTGGCCCTTGGCGGCGCGCACCCACCCCTTGTCGGAGAGGATGACGGTGACCGGTTCGCTGGGAATAAGCTCTTTCTCAGTCAGCGCCACGGCGGTGGCACGCTCCACCAGCGGGGTGCGGCGATCGTCGCCGTACTTCTCGGCATCGGCCAGCAGCTCTTTCTTGAGCAGGGTGTTGAGGCGACGCTCGGAGCCCAGGATCAGCTCCAGCTTGTCGCGCTCTTCGGCCAGTTCGTTCTGTTCGGCGCGCAGCTTGAACTCTTCGAGCTTGGCCAGGTGGCGCAGTTTCAGCTCGAGGATCGCTTCGGCCTGGGTTTCGCTGATATTGAAGCGCTCCACCATCACCTTGCCCGGCTCATCCTCGGTGCGGATGATCTCGATCACCTCGTCGATGTTGAGGTAGGCGATCAGCAAGCCTTCGAGGATGTGCAGGCGAGCCAGCACTTTGTCGAGGCGGAACTGCAGACGGCGACGCACGGTCTCGCGGCGGAAGATGATCCACTCGCTGAGGATGGTCTTGAGGCACTTCACCTGTGGCCGGTTGTCGAGGCCAAGGATGTTGAGGTTGACCCGGTAGTTCTTCTCCAGATCCGTGGTGGCGAACAGGTGGGCCATCAGCCCCTCCACATCCACCCGGTTGGAGCGGGGGATGATCACCAGACGGGTCGGGTTTTCGTGGTCCGATTCATCGCGCAGGTCGGTGACCATCGGCAGCTTTTTCGCCACCATCTGGGCGGCGATCTGCTCCATGATCTTGGCGCCGGAGGCCTGATGGGGCAACGCTGTGATGACGATGTCGCCATCCTCCTCGCTCCAGACCGCCCGCTGCTTGATGGAGCCCTTGCCGGTCTCGTAGATTTTGCGGATGTCGTCACGCGGGGTGATGATCTCGGCGTTGGTCGGGTAGTCCGGCCCCTGAATGTGCTGCATCAACACATCCAGCCCCGCATTCGGGTTGTCGAGCAGCTCGGCACAGGCGTAGGCCACTTCCCGCGCGTTGTGGGGCGGGATGTCGGTCGCCATCCCCACCGCGATACCGGTCACCCCGTTGAGCAGGATGTGCGGCAGGCGGGCAGGCAGCACTACCGGCTCTTTCATGGTGCCGTCGAAGTTCGGCGTCCACTCCACCGTGCCCTGCCCCAGCTCGGAGAGCAGCAGCTCGGAGAAGCGGGACAGCCGCGCTTCGGTATAACGCATGGCGGCGAAGGATTTGGGATCGTCCGGCGCACCCCAGTTACCCTGACCATCCACCAGCGGGTAGCGGTAGGAGAAGGGCTGGGCCATCAGCACCATGGCTTCATAACAGGCAATGTCGCCGTGGGGGTGGTACTTACCCAGCACGTCACCCACGGTACGGGCGGATTTCTTGTGCTTGGAGAGGGCCGACAGACCCAGCTCGCTCATGGCGTAGATGATGCGCCGCTGCACCGGTTTGAGGCCATCGCCGATATGCGGCAAGGCCCGATCCATGATGACGTACATGGAGTAGTTCAAGTAAGCCTGTTCGGTAAAGGTGCGCATTGGCTGGCGCTCTACCCCGTCCAGACTGAGCTCGATAGCATCACTCATGTGGTTTTCTCTTTCGGTTCGGGAGCCGCCACAGGGCGACTCCGGCTAAATGCTTGCTGGCCCTGTGCGGGCCAGCCGACGGCTTAGATGATGGCGAGGTTGCCCGGATCGATCAGCCACTCCTCATCTAACAAAGGAATGACCTAGATGATGGCAAGGTTCCCCTTCTCCTCTAACCATTCACGGCGATCACCCGCCCGCTTCTTGGCCAGCAGCATGTCCATCAGTTGCAGGGTCTCTTCCCCTTGCTCATCCATGGTGAGCTGCACCAGACGGCGGGTATTGGGATCCATGGTGGTTTCCCGCAGCTGTTTCGGGTTCATTTCACCCAGACCCTTGAATCGGGTCACCATCACCTTGCCCTTCTTCTTCTCGGCCTCGACCCGCTGCAGCACGCCGTTCTTCTCGTCCTCGTCGAGGGCGTAGTAGACCTCTTTACCGATATCGATCCGGTAGAGGGGCGGCATGGCGACATAGACGTGGCCCTTGTTGACCAGGGTGCGGAAGTGCCTCACAAACAGGGCGCAGAGCAGGGTGGCGATATGCAGACCGTCCGAGTCCGCATCCGCGAGGATACACACCTTGCCGTAGCGCAGGCCGCTGAGATCTTCGGAGTCGGGATCGAGCCCGATAGCGACCGAGATATCGTGAACTTCTTGCGAGGCGAGCACCTGACCGGCCTCCACCTCCCAGGTGTTCAGGATCTTGCCGCGCAGGGGCATGATGGCCTGAAACTCGCGATCCCGCGCCTGCTTGGCACTGCCGCCCGCGGAGTCACCCTCCACCAGGAACAGCTCACCCTGCATGGGGTCGGCGCAGTTACAGTCGGTCAGCTTGCCGGGCAGCGCCGGGCCCTGGGTAATCTTCTTGCGCACCACTGTCTTGGCGGCGCGCAGTCGGCGCTGGGCGCTGCTGATACAGATCTCGGCGATCTGCTCCGCCAGCTCGGTGTTGCTGTTGAGGTAAAGGCTGAAGGCATCCTTCACCACGCCGGAGACAAACGCCGAGCTCTGGCGGGAGGAGAGGCGCTCCTTGGTCTGACCGGCAAACTGCGGGTCCTGCATCTTGATGGAGAGGATGTAGGCGCAGCGATCCCAGATATCTTCCGGGGTCAGCTTGACCCCGCGCGGCAGCAGGTTGCGGAACTCGCAGAACTCGCGCATGGCGTCGAGCAGCCCCTGACGCAGGCCGTTGACGTGAGTACCGCCCTGCGCGGTGGGAATGAGGTTCACATAGGATTCGGCGAGGCATTCGCCCCCTTCCGGCAACCAGCAGAGTGCCCAGTCCACCGCCGACTGTTCGGAGCTGAACGAGCCGATAAAGGGCTGCTCCGGCAGGCAGGTGAACTGCTTGACCGCATCGACCAGATAATCCTTGAGGCCATCTTCATAGCACCACTCCAGCTTGATGCCGGTGTTCTTGTCGAGGAACTTGATGGTGAGGCCGGGGCAGAGCACGGCCTTGGCTTTGAGCAGGTGCTCCAGCTTGGTGACCGAGAACTTGGGCGAATCGAAGTAGCTCGCCTGCGGCCAGAAACGCACCCGGGTGCCGGTGTTGCGACGGCCGCAGGTGCCGGTGATGGTCAGCTCCTGCACCTTCTCGCCACGCTCGAAGGCGATGTCATAGACCTGGCCGTCGCGGCGCACCGTCACCTCGACCCGATCGGAAAGGGCGTTCACCACCGAAATACCCACCCCGTGCAGACCGCCGGAGAACTGGTAGTTCTTGTTGGAGAATTTGCCGCCCGCGTGCAGCTTGCAGAGGATCAGCTCCACCCCGCACACCCCTTCCTCCGGGTGGATATCGACCGGCATACCGCGGCCGTCATCGATCACCTCGAGGGACTGGTCTTCATACAGGGTCACCTCCAGGGTACGGGCGTGGCCCGCCAGCGCTTCGTCGACGCTGTTGTCGATGACCTCCTGGCCGAGGTGATTGGGCCGGGTGGTGTCGGTATACATGCCGGGGCGACGACGCACCGGTTCAAGGCCATTGAGGACCTCAATGGCATCCGCATTGTATTGAGTAGACATGGAGGGCCTTGCGAATTGACGTTTGGAGGGAATCTTAACTGCTAGGCGGGGGCAGGACAAACGCCCCGCGCCGAAAGCTTGATCTGGAGAAGGACAAGCAGGGCGAGACCGCCCTTTTATAACCCGAGGAAGTGGATGATCTGGGCGGGGTAGCGCTCGAACGCCACAAAGGCGTGGTCGCCGCCGCACTCCAGCGAGAGACGGGCAAAGCGGTACTCGTCCAGCGCCTTGCGGTAGTCAAGCACCTCGTCCTCCTGCTGTTGCAGCACCCAGAGTCGCTCGGGGGCGGTCACAGGCACTGCCAGCGCTCGCAGCTCGTCCATATGTTCAGGCAGCAGCTGATACTGCTCCCCCGTATAGGGATTGGTCTGGGGGCCGAGGTAGTCACAAAGGAGCTCGTGGGGGCGCACCGCCGGATTGATCAGTGCCGCGCGGCAGCCGTACTGCTCGCTGACCCGGGTCGCCATAAAGCCGCCGAGGGAGCTGCCCACGGCGCCAAGCTTGAATTCGTTGCCATAACGGCTCTGCAGATCAGCGATGGTCTGCTCGATGGCCGCCCAGGCCGCCGCCGGGGTGTTGGGCTGGGCCGGGATCACCACCTCGATATCGGATCTGTGTTCTGCCACCCAGGCAGCCATCTGCTGCGCCTTGGCTGAACCGGGCGAGGAGTTGAAACCGTGCAGGTAGAGGAGAACCGACTTCATGGAATGCTCTCCTCAATAACCGGTGGCGTTGGGGTCAGGCACAAACTGCCCCACCGGCAGGCGCCACACCTCGCTGGTCACCCGCCCATCCGGATAGAGGGTGAGATAGCGCCAGCCCGGGCCGGATTCATCCAGCGCGAAGCCATCAGAGAGCGGCTTGAACTGAATGCAGGTGGAGGGGCTGGCAATCAGCCGCACTCCGCGGTGCACCTCGTCAAACTCCTGATGGACGTGGCCAAACAGGATGGTCTTCTGCTGCGGATGACGGGCCAGCACGGCAAACAGGTCATCGGCATTCTTGAGATTGTGCTGATCCAGCCAGGCGCAGCCCACCGGCACCGCCTGATGGTGCAGGGTGATAAGGGCGTGGCGATCGGGATATTGGCGCAGGGCGCGGTCGAGGGCGGCCAGCTGGTGATCGCCGATCATGCCGTGGGGTTTGCCGCGCACCTGGGTGTCGAGCAGGATCACCTGCCAGTGATCGCCCACCAGCAGCTTGGATTCGCTGATCCCAGCGGCATGAAGCTGCTCGGTCATCAGCGGGCTGTCATCGTGATTACCGGGCAACCAGTAGATGGGGCGGCCAAGAGGCGCCATCATGGAGGCGAAGCGCTGATAAGACTCCGGGCTGTGATCCTGCGACAGGTCGCCAGTCGCCAGAATCACCTCGTAGGGATGGTCGTTGGCCTGCACCCGCTCCAGCACCGCAGCCAGACTCTCGGCGGTGCGCACAGCCAGCAGCCGACCCTCGGCACTGGCAAAAAGATGGGTATCAGTAATTTGCAACAGGCGCACACTGCCGTCCTGCGCCTGGGGGAGCTCTGTTTCCAAAATCACGCTTCTTTTTATTTGTTCAACTGGAGATATTGATCGGGCTGGTACCATGTCTGAGACAAAATTTTAGCCATTCGGCCAGAAACAGATTTACCTGCTCCTTTTCGTCCCGCTGGTGCATCTTTTTATTGGGATAATCATAACGTGGTTGCAAACGGGAAATCTGTTGCGCTGCACACACTTCCGCCATCCGCACATCATGGTACAAACGAATCTCGATTTGAGCCTGCAGATATTCGGGCAATTCGGGGTTGTGCTGGCTCAGGATCACCTGGCTGGTGAAGCGACTCTCGCCAATGATGGTGAGCTGGAACTGCAGATCGTTGCCGACCCGATAGCGGCGCTCGGCCCCGACCTCACCCTCTGGCGGCAACAATTTCATCAGTGCCATGTAATTGACCTCGCAGGTACGCTGCAAAGACATCAAATCCGGCACATAGCGCCTGCTCTGTTGCAGGGTCAGCGCCACCTCAGCGATCCGCCAGCCAGCGGGCGCGCAGCTCGCCGTGGTTGAGAGCCAGCCACTGCAGGGCGATGACCGAGGCCGCATTGTCGATGCGCCCCTCTTTGAGCCAGGCGTAGGCCTGCTCGCGGCTCACCACGTGCACCCGGATATCTTCGCCTTCGTCGGCCAGCCCGTGCAGCCCTTCGGCCTTGCTGGCATCCACCTCGCCCACATAGACCTCTATCCGCTCGGTGCTGCCACCCGGGCTCACCAGATAGCTGATGGCGTGCTCGCAGCGGGCCACCTCGATCCCGGCCTCTTCCACCGCTTCGCGGCGCACCACCGCCTCGGCGGTTTCACCTTCGTCGATAATGCCAGCCACCAGCTCCAGCAGCCAGGGGGTCGGGCAGGTCTCCATGGCGCCGATACGGAACTGCTCCACCAGCACGATCTGGTCGAGTACCGGATCATAGGGCAGCAGCGCGGCAGCATGGCCCCGCTCGAACAGCTCGCGCACAATGGGCTGATTCCAGCCGCCTGCAAATAACCGATGCTGCAGACGATAGACATTCACCTTGAAGAAGCCGTTATATCCAGCTGATTTTTCAATGATTTTCACATCATCGGCGGCGTAATGCCGATCTTGCGGCAAGGGTTGCTGCGACATCCGGGACTCCCGTCAGCTTGACTTGTATCAGTTTGACCATAAAATCCGAGGAACATGAATGAACGTTCATTCACTCGGCGTACCATGGCAATGAGGGGTGGATTTTAGCAGCCACAGACCATTTGGCTAGGCGCGCGGGGAGAAAACTGCGTCCGGTTCTTGACGTTCCCGTCACCGGACCTGAGACTCTTAGCATTAAATTTTGCTTATAGTAGAGTGATTAAGCTGCAATCAAGCTTGGTCGGTGACAATATTTGCCCTCTCCAGCAACCAGTTTGGGTTACTACATAAGGTTAAAACGATCTATGAAAAGAACACTCTTGTCCGTCATGGTGTTGCTGGGCGTCAGTGCCGGTGCCCATGCCGAAAACCTGCTCGACATCTACCAGCAAGCCCAGATCAAAGACCCGCAGTTGCTGCAGTCCAAAGCCGTTCGTGACCAGGCCTTCGAGAAGATCAATGAATCCCGTGCTGCGCTCTTGCCGCAAATCAATCTGGGTGCCGGTCTGAACTACCTGCAAAACAAGAATGATACCCAGAGCAACAACAAAGCCTCCGGTTCTCTTTCGCTGGATCAATCCATCTACCGTCGCAGCAACTGGGTCAACCTGGACCTGACCGAGAAAGGCGCCACCCAGTCCGACGTCGCCTACAACCTCGAAGTGCAGAACCTGATGGTGCGCAGCGCCACCGCCTATTTCAATGTGCTCAAGGCGATGGATACCCTGGAATTCGTCCGTGCCAACAAGGTTGCCGTTGAGCGTCAACTGGAGCAAACCCAGCAGCGTTTCGAAGTGGGCCTGACCGCCATCACCGACGTCCATGAAGCCGAGGCGTCCCGCGACCAGGCTCTGGCCGACGAGATCAACGCCGAGAACGATCTGGCCAACAGCTATGAGGCCCTGCGCGAGCTGACCGGTATCGATCACCGCAATCTGGATGTGCTGAACACCGATCGTTTCAGCCCGCAAAAGACCGCCTTTGGCTCCGACAAGTGGCTGGAACTGGCGCTGGACAAGAACCTGCAACTGCACAGTGCCCGCATCGCCAAAGACATAGCCAAAGAGAAAATCGATCTGGCCAAAACCGGCCATGAACCGACCCTGGATCTGGGTGCCGGCCTGCAAACCAGCAATACCGATTACAAGCTGGATAGCATTCCGGGCGGCAATGACAATCAGGCCAATATCGGTCTGACCTTCAAGCTGCCGATCTACAGCGGCGGTGCCACCACGTCGCAAGTGAAGCAGGCCCAGTTCAACTACGTGGCCGCCAGCGAGCTGCTGGAGAAGAACTTCCGTTCGGTGCAGAGCACAGTGCGCTCCTCCTACAACAACGTGAACGCCAGCATCGGCTCGGTGCGCGCCTATAGCCAGTCCGTCATCTCTGCCGACAGCGCCCTGAAAGCGACCGAAGCCGGTTACGAGGTGGGCACCCGTACCATCGTCGACGTGCTGGATTCCACCCGCAAGCTGTACGATGCCAAGCAGAAACTCTCTGCCGCCCGTTACAACTACATCCTCAACATCCTGAGTTTGAAACAGGCTGCTGGCGTGCTGGAAGCGCAGGATCTGGTGGAAGTGAACCAGGGGTTGATGCCTGCCACGGCAAAAGCTAAAACCAAAGGCTGATAGCCGCTATCGGACATGAAAAAGGCGACCGCAAGGTCGCCTTTTTGTTATCCGTATTTCTGTCGGCTTGCTCCCGCCGATAGAAAGCCCCGCCAGATTGCGGGGCCCGCAGCGCGTTAGCCGCGCTCGCGAATCGTCTTGATGATGTCGCTGGTGGAGCAACCATCTTCGAAGTTGAGCACGCGCACCTCGCCGCCGTTGGCGGTCACCTCGGCGTAACCGGCAATATCCTCCGGCTTGTAGTCACCGCCCTTGACCAGCAGGTCGGGCAGGATCTCGGCGATCAGGCGCTGCGGGGTATCTTCACCGAATGGCACTACCCAATCCACCGCGCCCAGCGCAGCCAGTACGGCCATGCGACGCTCGGTCGGGTTGACCGGACGACCCGGCCCTTTCAGACGGCGAACCGACTCATCGGTGTTGACCGCCACGATCAATCGATCCCCCAGCTTGCCCGCATTGGCCAGATAGGAGACGTGACCAGCATGCAGGATGTCGAAGCAGCCGTTGGTCATCACCACCTTCTCGCCACGCAGACGGGCGGCACGCACCGCCACTTTCAGCTGGGCTTCGGACATGACGCCAAAGCCTGTTTCCTGCTCGGTATAGAGGGCGTTGGCCAGCTCGACCGGACTGACGGTAGAGGTGCCCAGCTTGCCGACCACGATACCGGCGGCGGTATTGGCCAGGGCGCAGGCTTCGTCTAGGCTCTTGCCTGCCGCCAGCGAGGTGGCCAGGGTGGAGATCACGGTATCACCGGCACCGGTCACATCGTAAACCTCGTGAGCCTGAGCCGGCAGGTGCAGCTCGGGCAGCCCTTCGCGGATCAGGGTCATGCCGTTTTCGGAACGGGTGACCAGCAGGGCATCCAGCTCGAAGCGCTTGACCAGCTCCAGCCCCTTGGCGACCAGCTCCTCTTCGCTCTTCACCTTGCCCACCACAGCCTCGAACTCGGACATGTTGGGGGTCAGCAGAGTGGCACCGCGGTACTTCTCGAAGTCGGTGCCCTTGGGATCGACCAGCACCGGAATACCGGCGGCGCGGGCCCGCTGGATCATGCCGGGCACGTCGTTCAGCGCACCCTTGCCGTAGTCGGAGAGGATCATCACGTCGCTGTTCGGCAGCGCCTGCTCGACCTTGCTCATCAGCAGGGTGGCATCGACGGAGTGGAAGGGCTCTTCAAAGTCCAGACGCAGCAGTTGCTGGTTGCGGGACAGGACACGCAGCTTGGTGATGGTCGGGAAGTCGGCCAGACGAACGAAGTCACAGGCCACCTTGACGCCAGCCATCTGACCGGCCAGCGCATCGGCCGCTTCATCCTGACCGGTCAGGCCAAGCAGCACGGCGTGGGCGCCGAGAGCGGCGGAGTTGAGGGCCACGTTGGCCGCGCCACCGGGACGCTCCTCAATGTGTTCAACCTTGACCACGGGCACCGGCGCCTCGGGGGAGATCCGGCCGGTGGGGCCATGCCAGTAACGGTCCAACATGACATCGCCTACGACCAGAACGCGGGCTTTTTCAAACTCGGGCAGGGTGATCTTCATCTGTATCGACTCTCAAAACCTGAAAAATCAGCGGGCGATTTTATCACACTCTTTTATCCGGTGTAGAAAAAGCCGACCGCCGCTGTCACGCTAACCGGACGCGGGCCACCCCTCTGACCAGCACACTGCCATTCGCCCCCGCCCCCCCTTTTCGGCTAGAATCCCCCGATTGTGTTTGCGAACAAGAGATTAGCCATGGCCCATGACAACGCTCCCCGCCTGGAGCCCCACCTGTTTCATCCCCGTTACTGGGCCAGCTGGTTCGGCCTCGGCCTGCTCTGGCTGCTGACCCTGCTGCCGTGGCGCAGCCAGATGTGGCTGGGTCGTCAGCTCGGTCGTCTCGCCGCCAGGATATTGAAGTCCCGGGTAAAAATCGCCCGTCGCAATCTGGAACTGGCGATGCCCGAGCTAACCCGGGATGAGCGGGAGAAACTGCTTAAGGCAAACTTCGAGAGCGTGGGCTGCGCCGTGTTCGAGGTGGGGATCGCCTGGTTCTGGCCGGACTGGCGGATGCGCAACCTGATGAAGGTGGAAGGGGAAGAGCACGTCATCGCCGCCATGGAGAAGGGACAGGGCATGCTGCTGCTCTCCTGCCACTTCCTGACGCTCGAGCTCAACGCCCGCTGTTTCGGGCTGGTTCGCCCCGGCGTGGGGGTCTATCGCCCCAACACCAATCCGGTGCTGGAGTATGCCCAGTACCACGGTCGCTGCGCCTCCAACAAATATCTGGTGGACCGGATGGACGTGAAGGGGATGATCAAGGCGCTGCGCAACGGCGACGCCCTCTGGTACGCGCCGGATCACGACTACGGCAGCCACGCCAGCGTGTTCGTGCCCTACTTCGCGGTGGAGCAGGCGGCTACCATCACCGGCACCGCCACCCTGGCGCGGGTGAAGAACACCGTCACCCTGCCCTGCTACAACATTCGCACCAGCGAGGGTTACACCCTGCATATCGGGGCGCCGCTCGCCGACTACCCCAGCGGGAATGACATGGTCGATGCCACCCGCGCCAACCGCGAGATTGAAGCCGCCGTGCGCAAGGCGCCGGAGCAGTACATGTGGCTCCATCGCCGCTTCAAGACCCGCCCCTCCCCCGAGGATGCAGGCTTCTACTAAGCCGCAGTCCCCGACAGGGGCCAGATCGCCAAAACCGACAAACCGCCTGCTGGCGGTTTGTTTTTATCTGCTGCCTGCCCTGTGCGGCAAGCAAGCTCCCCGAACGTCAGCCGCGCAATCACATCCTGCATGCTGGCGCCCATTCCCATCAATCAGCCGCAAAACAGCCCTCATCACCGACCGTAAAAACTGAAAGCGGGTTACAAACTTATTGATTCATTGATAACCAATGAGAGGTTTCGATAGATCCATCGTCACCACCCGCTGATGAGTGATTGAGTGACTTGTCCCATTCGAATACAAAAATTGAATTTGTGATTTAAATCACCTTTACCCAAAGGCACCACCAGACAACTTTAGTGGGCTGAGTCACAAAAAATGGTCATGCAAAACAGAAAAGATCGAAATGTAGCCGAATTACAGCATCCGAATGTGATCAGGGTCACTGGTTGGGGAGGGGGTATGGTGGGGTATCTGAGAGATGGATCACAAGACACCCCGTTTTCAGCCTAATTTGATCGCAAGCTGGTAGATTGAAGTTGCTTAGACGACCGGGATGGCAGTTCGGCAAAACCGGCCATCCCGACTACCACTTTTAATCAAACAGGCTTAAAACGGGGTCCCGACATGTTATCACCGGATACCAAAGTCAAGATACAGAATTTTGGACGCTTCCTGTCCAATATGGTCATGCCCAACATAGGCGCCTTCATCGCCTGGGGCTTTATCACCGCCCTCTTCATCCCCACCGGCTGGCTGCCAAGCGAAACCTTGGCCAAGCTGGTCGGCCCCATGATCACCTACCTGCTGCCGCTGCTGATTGGCTACACCGGCGGCAAACTGATGGGCGGTGAGCGCGGCGGCGTGGTCGGTGCCATCACCACCATGGGCGTCATCGTGGGAACCGACATCCCGATGTTCATGGGTGCCATGATGGTCGGCCCGCTCGGTGGTTGGGCCATCAAGCGCTTCGACAAGGCGATGGACGGTCGCGTCAAGAGCGGCTTCGAGATGCTGGTCAACAACTTCTCCGCCGGCCTTATCGGCATGCTGCTGGCGATCCTCGCCTTCTTCGTGATTGGCCCCTTCGTCAAGGTGCTCTCCGGCGTGCTGGCCGGTGGCGTCGGCTTCCTGGTGGAAAACCACATGCTGCCGCTCACCTCCATCTTCGTCGAACCGGCCAAGATCCTGTTCCTCAACAACGCCATCAACCACGGTATCTTCTCGCCGCTGGGGATCCAGCAGGCGACCGAGCACGGCAGCTCCATCTTCTTCCTGATCGAAGCGAACCCGGGCCCGGGCATGGGCGTGCTGCTGGCCTACATGGTGTTCGGCCGTGGCGCGGCCAAGCAGTCCGCGGCTGGCGCCTCCATCATTCACTTCTTCGGCGGCATCCACGAGATCTACTTCCCGTATGTGCTGATGAACCCGCGCCTCATTCTGGCGGTGATCGCCGGTGGCATGACCGGGGTCTTCACCCTGACCCTGTTCAATGCCGGTCTGGTCTCCCCCGCGTCGCCGGGCTCCATCTTCGCCGTGCTGTTGATGACGCCGAAAGCCTCCCTGATTGGGGTCGCCCTCTCCATCATCAGTGCCACCCTGGTCTCCTTCCTGGTCGCCGCCGTGTTCGTCCGAGCCCAGCAGCCGGAAGCCGACGAGGCCGATGCGCTCGGTGAAGCCACCCGCAAGATGAAAGCCATGAAGGGTGCCAAGCCCGAGACCGCAGCGGCCAAAAAGCCGGGCGGTGAACTGATGGCGGTGCGCAATATCGTGGTGGCCTGCGATGCGGGCATGGGTTCCAGCGCCATGGGTGCCGGCATGCTGCGCAAGCGGGTGCAGGCCGCCGGGCTCGACATCAGCGTCACCAACCGCGCCATCGATCAGCTCGACGATCAGGTGGACTGGGTCATCACCCACAAGGATCTGACCGAGCGGGCCCGTCGCCATGCGCCGAACGCTCACCATATTTCCCTGACCAACTTCCTCGACAACGGCCTCTATCAGGAGCTGGTTCAAAGCCTGACCCAGGCCGCCAACGATGATGTCGCCAACCCGCAACTGCTGGTGGCGGCCAACGATGACAACTACGAGCCGCAGGCCGCCGAAGTCTTTACCCTGAGCCGTCATGACGTGCATCTGGGACTGAAAGCGGACAGCAAGGAGGCCGCCATCCTGACCGCAGGCCGACTGCTGGCCGAGCGCGGCTACGTTGCGCCCGACTACGTCAACGCCATGCTGGAGCGTGAACAGCTGGTCTCCACCTACCTCGGCGAGTCCATCGCCGTGCCTCACGGCACCATCGCCGCCAAGGAGTTTGTGAAGCGTACCGGTATCGTCATCTGCCAGTATCCGGCCGGGGTCGCCTTTGGCGAAGCCGCCGATGAGGTAGCGCGGCTGGTGATCGGCATCGCCGCCCGCAACGACGAACACATGCAGGTGATAACCCGCCTGACCAATGCACTGGATGAACCCGGTCTCATCGACCGGCTGGCCAGCACCACGGATCCCCAGGCCTTCCTGGATCTGCTGGGTGCCGAACAGGCTGCGTAATCATCTTTCATCGTCTTTGGTTCAAGAGGTTAATATCATGAAAACATTGCATTTTGGTGCTGGTAACATCGGTCGCGGCTTTATCGGCAAACTGCTGGCAGATGCCAGCCATCAGGTCACCTTCGCTGACGTCAACGACACGCTTATCGACCAGCTCAACCACCGTCAGGAGTACAAGGTCCATGTGGTGGGTGCGGATCAGAAGCTGGACGTGGTGCGCAACGTGGCGGCGGTGAGCTCCGCCGGTCACGAGGTGATCGCCCGCATCATCACCGCCGATCTGGTCACCACCGCCGTCGGCCCCAACATTCTGGACAAGATTGCCAGCACCCTGGCCAAGGGGCTGCAGGCCCGCTTCGATGCTGGCAACCTGACTCCGCTCAACGTCATCGCCTGCGAAAACATGGTGCGCGGCACCAGCCACCTCAAGCAGGAGGTACTCAAGTACCTGCCAGTCGCGTATCATGCCACGCTCGAATCCTGCATCGGCTTCGTCGACTCGGCGGTGGATCGCATCGTGCCGCCCGCCGCGGCCGCCAACGATGATCCGCTGGAAGTGACGGTAGAGAGCTTCAGCGAGTGGATCGTCGACCAGACCCAGTTCAAGGGGGAGCTGCCACAGGTGGCGGGCATGGAGCCGACCGACAACCTGATGGCCTTCGTCGAGCGCAAGCTGTTCACCCTCAACACCGGTCACATCGTCACCGCCTACCTCGGCAAGCTGCGGGGCTACCACACAGTGCGCGAGGCGATCGAAGATCCGGTGATCCGCAGCAAGGTGCGCCGCGCCATGGAGGAGAGCGGTGCCGTGCTGGTGAAACGCTACGGCTTCGACCCGCGCCTGCATGCCGCCTACATCGAGAAGATCCTCTCCCGCTTCGCCAACCCCTATCTGGTGGACGAGATTGACCGGGTCGGTCGTCAGCCGCTGCGCAAGCTGGCGGCGGGGGATCGACTGGTGAAGCCGCTGCTCGGCACCCTGGAGTACGGCCTGCCCAACGAGCAGTTGCAGGAGGGGATCGCCGCGGCGCTGCACTATCGCAACACCGATGACCCGCAGGCGGTGGAGCTGCAAGCCCTGCTGGCGGAGCTTGGCCCGGCCAAAGCGCTGGCCCGCGTCACCGGACTGGATGAAGAGAGCGAGGTGGTTCGCGCCATCGTCGCCCGTTACGAAACCCTGTAATGACCCTGCTTGCGGCGCATTCAGCCACCACTGATAGCGCCCCAAGCGCTTGAATGGCAAGGGAATGTGCCCCATATGATAAAAACCGGGAGAGAGGCCCACTCTCTCCCTGTCAGCTGGACCCTATACACCTATGACCACACACCAGGAAGATGAAGTACTGGAACGACTGAACGAGCAGGATGGCCCCCGCGGCTTCTTTCTCGAAGCCGTGACCATCCTGGAAGAGGCGGTCGACTCCCTGATGCGACGCGCGTTCCGTCAGGAGGAGTATGCCGTCAAATACGCCATCGAACCCCTGCTCAACCAGAGCGGCCCCCTCGGCCAGCTGGAGGTGCGCCTCAAGCTCATCTTCGCCCTCGGCCTCATCTCCCTCGAGCGCTATCAGGATATCGAAGCCTATATCAAGATCCGCGACTTTCTGGTGCGCGACCCCAAGGATTACCGTTTCAGCGACAAGCCGATCCGCGATCTGCTCGACCGCCTGCACGGGGTCAATCAGGGTGGCATGATGAAGCTCGAGCCCCCCGCCAGCGAAGAGGATTGGGCCTTCTACCAGATGCAGCTCAACCGGCTCGATCAGATGGTGCGCTCCGAGCTGGTACTGGCGCTGGCCGACTGTGTCGGCGAGCTCCACAAGGAGAGCCCCATCTGATCGGGCTCACGCTCATGACCGCCCCGCTGGCGCGCTTTTTCTGCGCCGCGCTTGCCACTGCGCCTTGCCCCGCCCATTGGCAGATGCCACTCTGATCCAGCACCGCCTCGCCTGTACGTCGCACACTGTTGGCGCCACAGGCAGAAAAGCCCTCACATGGAAGAATCGAACGTCATGAGCGACCCGAACGCCAACCCGCTGATTGCCCCGCTGCTGGCGCTGTTGCAACAGGCGGCGGGCAGCTACAAGGTGCACGAGCTGATGGCCGCCCTGCGCCAGCAGGGGGCGATTCCGGTGCTGGCCGACGACGAGCAGCTGCAGCTGTTTCGGGTCAACTTCCTGATCATGAACGCCCTCTACCAGTTGCAAGCCGAGTTCTGGCAAGAGGGATGGTGGCTGGTGATCAGCACCCTGGATATCCGGCTCGAACCGCTGGCCAAGACCCCGGCGGCCAGCCACGCCTTTGCTATCGGCGAAAATCTGCGCAGCTATTACCTCGACTGGCAGGTGTTCTGGCAAACCGACCGTGCCGAAGTTGAAGCCCTGCTCAACCGCTTCTGGCGCGCTTATGACGGGGAGGGGCACAAAGCCGAGGCGCTGGCACTGTTCGAGCTGAATGAAGGGGCGAGCCAAGAGGCGATCCGCCGCCGCTGGCGGGAGCTGGCGCTGCAGCACCATCCGGATCGGGGCGGCAATGCCGAGACCTTTATCCGCATCCGCTGGGCCTGGCAGTGCCTGCGGGGATAAGCCCGTTGCCGCACTGCTGTTGCCGCACATAAAGGGCAGGCATAGACTGGGAGTGGATATTCCCCAAAGGAGCGCATCATGACAGTCAGTGAACTTCGTAAGCTCTATCAGCAACAGATCCTGCAAGAAGCCGAAATTCTCCACGACGTTGCCATCCCCGGCTGGCTTATCGAATTCAGAGGCAAGGATGGTGCCCTCTACGAGCTGACCGACACCCTCGGCTGCCCGGTCAGTTTCGGCACCGTCGATCAGGCCCGCGAACATGTGCATCTGGTGGCCGACTGCCCGATGCAGGTGGAGCACCTCTACCGCTTCTTCGAACGCTAGATCAGCACCCGCCACACAGAAAAAAGGCTCCAGAGGAGCCTTTTTCTTATTCCGGTTACTTTCTATTCCGGTTACTGTCTATTCCGGTTGCAGTGGTTCCGCCACCTTGCCCTCCAGCTTCCTGACCGGCTTTTGCAGGATCAGGTTGGCCGGATAGGTGACCAGATCACCGTTGTCATCCCGTACCCGCACGTAGAACAGGCCAATCTCGGTGATGACGCCGGTGACCGAGTCGTCCTTGTCGAGGATGCGGATCCGGTCGCCAATCTTGTAGGGAAAGGCGAAGAAGATGGTGATGCTGGCAGTGATGTTGGAGAGGATCGACCACTGGGCCACCATGGCGACCCCCAGTACCGCAAAGAAAGATGACGCGAGCACCACCAGTCGGGAGAAGTCGAGCCCCCACACACCGGCCAGCACCAGCAAGGTGGCGCAGCCGAGCAGGAAGTGGAACACATGGGCCACGTAGAGCACCCGGTTCTCGCTCACCTGTCTGCTCTGACCGAGCGCCAGCAAACTCTTGTGAATAAGCCGCCGGATCAGGGTGTGCCCCAGCAACAGCAGCAGGGTCAGGCCAATGGATTGCCACATGGGTTATGCCTCCCTACCACCAGCGCCGGTGCTTGAGCCAGATGGCCAGCCCGCTGGCCAGCGCCACCAGGGAGCCACAGAAGACCCAGAAGGCGGTCGGGCTCTCGGCCCCCGGAATCCCCCCCAGGTTGATGCCAAACAGACCGGTCAGGAAGCTGGCGGGCAAAAACAGCAGCGCCATCACCGACATCTGGTAGGCGCGGCGGTTGGTCGCCTCCGCCATCAGATTGTTGATCTCGTCCGCCAGCACCGCAGTGCGCGCCACCCCGGCATCGAGGTCATCGAGCCAGCGCCGCAGCCGGTCGGCGATATCGAGCAGACGGCGGCGGTCATCCTCATCCAGCCAGCTGATCTTCTCGTTGGCGAGGCGCGCCACCAGATCCCGCTGGGGGGAGAGATAGCGGCGGATCATGATGAGCTGCTTGCGGATCAGCGCCAGGCGGCCATTGGCGGGCAGGTCGCGCATCAGCACCATCTCCTCCAGATCGAGGATCTTGTCGTGCAGCTCTTCAACAAACTCCCCCGCCCGATCGGTCAGGGCATCGCAGATCTCCACCAGCCAGTCGGCCGGGGTATCTGCACCACCCCCCAGCTTGAGCTGGTTGAACACATCCTGCTCGGAGAGCAGCGGGCGACGACGGCTGCTGATGATGAGATCCGGGGTGATGAAGATGCGCAGCGCCACCATCTCCTCGGGCCGGTGATCCTTGTTGTGGTTGATGCCACGCAGGATCAGCAGCACCGTCTCCCCCATCCGCACCAGCTTGGGACGATTGCTCTGGCCGAGCAGCGACTCCTTGGCTGCCTCTCCCAGCAGCGGGGTTTGCAGCAACCAGCGCGCCGAATCGGGATGGCCGTAATCCAGATGCAGCCAGCCGGGGCGATCCCCCGGGATCTCGCTTCCCGCCGTCAGCGGCGCCATGCCACCCTTGCCATCCAGGGTCAGGGCATAAATCACTTCACCGGGCACCCGATCCATCTCGTCTCCTTCTCGTTGCATGTGCTGGCCCCAGCTTACACGAAAGGCGGGGCAGACTCAGCCCCGCACCGGCAAGGGGAGGCCTGTGTTAAGATGCCCGCTCCCGTGTTCCATCCGCTTTCACTACAGGAAACCATGCCATGCCCATCTGGGTTGATGCCGATGCCTGCCCCATTCCGGTCAAGGAGATCCTCTACCGCGCCGCCCACCGCGCCCAGGTCGTCACCACCCTGGTGGCCAATCAGGGATTGCGGGTGCCCCCCTCCCCCTTCATCAAAACCCAGCAGGTGGAGAAGGGTTTCGATGTGGCAGATCATGTCATCGCCCAGCAGGTTCAGCCCGGCGATCTGGTGATCACCGGCGATATTCCCCTCGCCTCCTGGGTCATCGATGCCGGTGGCGAGGCGCTCAATCCCCGCGGCGAGATCTACACCCGCGAGACCATCAAGGCGCGGCTCGGCATGCGCAACTTTATGGAGGAGCTGCGCTCGGCCGGTGTGCAGACCGGCGGCCCGGCCCCCTTCAATGCCGCCGACAAACAGCGCTTCGCCAACGCCCTCGACAAGTGGCTGGTCAAAGGCAAGCTGTAAAGAGACCCTAAAGGCGCCCTGTTTGGGCGCTTTTTCGCCGTAACATCCTGATTTTTAAAATAACTGCTGACCACAACCATCAGGCTGGTAAGATGCGCCGCCATCTTGTCCACGCCGTAATCATCATGACCGCCCAAGGGCACCTGCTCTTCTCCGTTACCTGCACTCTGATCGCCCACAAACTGCAGCTCACTCCGGCGCTGGCCGATGCCAGCCTGTGGCAGACCATCCCTGCCGCGCTGGCCAGCGCCCTGTTGCCCGACCTCGACCACCCCAAATCGGTGCTGGGGCAGCGCCTGCCGTGGATCTCGAAACCCCTGTCGCGGCTGTTTGGCCATCGCGGTTTCACCCACAGCCTGCTGGCGGTCGTCGCCGCCGTCTGGGGGCTGAACCAAAGCCTGCCGCCTGGCACCCTGCCCGTGGGGGTCAAGGATGCCCTGATCGTCGGCTACCTCAGCCATCTGCTGGGGGATTGGCTCACCCCGGCGGGCATTCCGCTCTTCTGGCCCATCAAGCGCCGCTTCCGGCTGCCGGGCTGGCCGCTGCGCAGTGGTGGCGCCCTCGAAACCGGCTTTTGTACCCTCACCCTGCTGGTTGCTGGCTGGTGGTGCGGCTGGCGGCTGTGAGCCAGAAACAAAAAAGCCCCTGACAAAGTCAGGGGCCCAAGCAGTGGCGCGAACCACTAGAGGATCAGATCATGATGCCTGCGATAACCGCAGAGAGCAGGCTGACCAGGGTAGAACCGTAGACCAGCTTCAGACCGAAGCGGGAAACCATGTTGCCCTTCTCTTCGTTCAACGCTTTTACCGCACCGGCGATGATGCCGATAGAGCTGAAGTTGGCGAAAGAGACCATGAAGATAGAGAGGATGCCGACGGTACGCGGAGAGAGCTCGGCAGCCACTTTGCCCAGATCCATCATCGCCACAAACTCGTTGGTCACCAGCTTGGTCGCCATGATGGAGCCCGCTTGCAGCGCTTCACCACTCGGGATACCCAGGATCCAGGCGATCGGGTAGAACAGGTAGCCCATGACGAACTGGAAGTTCACGCCAAATGCCATCTCGAACAGGTAGTTGACCAGGGCAATCAGGGCGATGAAGCCGACCAGCATGGCACCAACGATAACGGCAACCGTGAAACCGGCCATGATGTACTCGCCCAGCATCTCGAAGAAGTTCTCTTTCTTCGGCGTATGGTGCTCGTCACCTTCGGCAATGGCCTTGATGTCGGTCACGGAGTTATCCGGCTCGTACGGGTTGATCAGAGAGAGCACGATGAAGGTGCTGAACATGTTGAGCACCAGCGCGGCAACCACGTAGCGCGGCTCGATCAGCTGCATGTAGGCACCGACAATGGACATGGAGACGGTAGACATCGCCGTCGCCGCCAGGGTGTACATCTGCTTCTCGTTCAGGTGCGGCAGGATGTTCTTGAGGGCGATGAAGTTCTCGGACTGACCGACGATCATCGAGCTGATGGCGTTGAAAGACTCCAGCTTACCCATGCCGTTGATCTTGGCCAGCACGGTACCGATACCGCGGATCACCAGCGGCAGCAGGCGGATGTACTGCAGAATACCGATCAGCACGGAGATGAAGACGATGGGCATGAGCACCATCAGGAAGAAGGAGAAGGCCCCTTCGTTAACCAGGCCACCGAACACGAAGTCGGTACCCTGTTTGGCAAACTCCATCAACTTGGTGAAGCCGGCCGCGAAGCCACCCACCACCGCCAGACCCACTTCGGAGTTCAGCATGAACCAGGCCAGCGCCAGTTCGACCACCAGCAGTTGGCCGATATAACGCAGTTTGATCTGTTTCCAGTTGTGGCGGTTAGCCAGCAAAGCAAGAGCGAGGACCATCACCAGTCCGAGCACAAAGTGAACGTATTCCATACCTGTAGCACCTGAGTGAATTGTAATTTTTGACCGGCGCCATCATAGACATTTGCACATTTAAAAATCAGATAGCCATCACAATCCCGCCCAATAATATGCATGCAGGATAATACAAACGTTTTTAAATTAATTACGCAATGAACTGATATTAATCGCACAACATAGATAACATAAATCCTTTTAAAACATCATGTTGGGCAATTAAGTCGCCGTTTTCATGTTTTTTGAAAATATTCGAGCAGCATTTTCGCAACATTCATTGCGGCGTAGTCTCTGCTCGTGGAATATTTTTCAGCCATTATATTGAAATACCGAAATTGGAAAACGTTTATCCGCGATAAATAATTAGATGAGTGTTTGAAAAATAGTCCTTGTTACATTGTCAGTGATTGCCCGTGATCGGTTTGGCAACAAATGAACCCGGCACGCATCCTCGTGGCCAACCGTTCAAAAATCCGCCACATCCGGCAGCGCTTTCTGATACAATGCGCGCCCTTGCGCACGGCGCATCCCCGTTTTCTCCGAAATAGAGTCCTTTTGTGAACAACAGCGAATTTAGCAGCCTCAATCTCTCCCCCGCCCTGCAAGAAAACCTCACCAGCCTGGGTTACCTGCAGATGACCCCGATCCAGGCCCAGAGCCTGCCCCTGGTACTCGAAGGCAAAGACCTGATCGCCAAGGCAAAAACCGGTAGCGGCAAGACCGCTGCTTTCGCCCTCGGCCTGCTCTCCCGCCTCAACGTCAACCGTGTCGACGTACAGGCGCTGGTACTCTGTCCGACCCGCGAACTGGCGGATCAGGTGGCTCAGGAGATCCGTCGTCTGGCGCGCGCCCTGCCCAACGTCAAGCTGGTCACCCTGTGCGGCGGCACCCCGACTGCACCGCAATCCGCCACCCTGAGCTTTGGCGCCCACATCGCCGTCGGCACCCCGGGTCGCATCCTCAAGCATCTGGAGCAGGGTACGCTGGAGCTCTCGAGCCTGGAAACGCTGGTGCTGGACGAAGCTGATCGCATGCTGGACATGGGCTTTGGCGAAGACATCAACCGGGTCATCAGCTATGCCCCCGAGCGCCGCCAGACCCTGCTGTTCTCCGCCACCTATCCGGAAGGGATCGCACAGATGAGCCGCGGCGTGCAGCGCAATCCGGTCGAGGTGAGCGTGGAGTCCCTGCACGAGGGGAGCGCCATCGAACAGAAGCTCTATGAAGTCCCCTTTGGTCAGCGCCTCGATGCCCTCACTTGGCTGCTGAGCCACTACCAGCCGAGCTCCTGCGTGGTGTTCTGCAACACCAAGCGCGCCTGTAACGACGTGGCCGACCATCTGGCTGCCAAGGGCTTCTCGGCGCTGGCGCTGAACGGCGATCTGGAACAGCGCGAGCGGGATCAGGTGCTGGTGCGCTTTGCCAACGGCAGCGCCACCATTCTGGTGGCCACCGATGTGGCGGCCCGTGGTCTCGACATTAAGGAGCTGGGCGCCGTCATCAACTACGAGCTGACCTATGATCCGGAAGTGCACGTGCATCGCATCGGCCGTACCGGTCGTGCCGGCCAGCAGGGTCTGGCTCTGAGCCTCTATCAACCGAACGAAGCCCAGCGCGTCAACTTCATCGAAGAGTACCAGCAGGCTCCGATGCCGCTGGGTGATCTCGACAGCATCGGCCGCGACATCAAGCCGATCGCTCCGCAGATGGTGACCCTCTCCATCGATGCGGGTCGCAAGACCAAGGTGCGGGCCGGTGACATTCTGGGTGCGCTGACTGGCGAAGGCGGCATTGCCGGTGCCGACGTCGGCAAGATCCAGATCTCCGAGCAGTACTCCTACGTCGCCGTGAAGCGCAGCGTGGCGAGCGCCGCCCTCAAGCGGTTGCAGGAAGGCAAGATCAAGGGGCGCAGCTACCGCGCCCGCAAACTGGGCTAAGGGCGATGGCGGGCAGCATCTCTGCCCGACTTGTCATGAACCACAGCACGGGCGCCTTTGCAGGCGCCTGTTTTTTATCGAAAATGTGCCATTCCGATGGCATGGACAACACAGATGAACAGAGAACCCCAAGCCGAAGTCAGCTGCCAGAACTGCGAAGCCTGCTGCTGCCGCCTCGAAGTGATGCTGTTTACCGATACCGGCGTACCGGATCGCTACGTGGACGAGATAGAGGGACAGGTGCCCGTGATGCACCGACTGGAAGATGGCTGGTGTGCGGCGCTCGACCGCAACACCATGATGTGCCGCATTTATGAAGTACGACCGCTGATCTGCCGTGAATTCGAAATGGGTGAACCCGACTGCGTTGACGAGCGGGACAAGTGGTTTATCAAGCTGGAGTGAACTTGGGCCAGGCAGGATGCGGGGTGGTCAAGCACCCGCTGGTTCGCAGGGAGTAGCTGTGAGCTGCTCCCCCAGCCACTGGATAGCGGCCGCCTCCTGCTCGAAGTAACGCACCGCCCGAAACGGCAGATCCTTGAAGATGTTATCCGCCAGATAGCGCTTGAAGCCCCCCACGAAGACCACCGCCAGAAACTGACAGCCACTCTCGGCACACCAGCCAAACTGGCGACGAAAACGGGCCAGCACCTCGGGCCCGGCCGCTTCGAACTCGGTCGCGACCTCGACAATCCCCCACGGGCGATCCACCAGTCCGGCCAGCTCGTGGCGAAAGCCCGCTTCATAGGCCATGGCCCCTGCCAGATTGAAGGGGCCACGCGGGCGGCAGATCAGCATCTGGCCCCTGCGCTCCATGTCGAATTGCCCATGTGGCTGCATGACTGCTCCCATTCCGTTACCACCACCGCCTGCAGATTGTTATCACAAGGTAATAATTTATAAAGAAAAGTCCAGCATCAAACAGGCTTCCCACAAAGTGTGCTCATCCCATCCGGCAAACCGCCATCGCCCTGTCAGCACACCATATCACCGCCATCCCGTACTGAACCGACCTCGAGATGTGTGATTGCAGTTAACGAAACGTTACTGCTATTATCCGCGCCGCCACAAACATTCCACCAGCCGAAAGGTTTACCCCCCCAACAAGGATGTGCAATGAAAAACAGGGACTCGAGTCATTACCAACGGATCTGGCGCTGGCACTTCTACGCCGGTCTCTTTGTCGCTCCTTTCCTGATCCTGCTGTCACTGACCGGGATCGTCTATCTGTTCAAACCCCAGCTCGACAACCTGATATACCCCGATCTGATGAAGGTCGCCCCCGCCAGCCAGACGCTGAGTGCCGACCAGCTGCTGGCCAAGGCGATGATGACCATGCCCGATGCCAGCCTGCGTAAATATCTGCCGCCTGCCGCTCCCGACCAGAGCGCCCAGTTCATCGTCAATCGGGGCGAACAGGAGCTGACCCTGTTCCTCGATCCTGCCAGCGGCGCCCTGCTCGGCACCATGGACAACAAGTGGAATCTGCAGGCGGTGGCCCGCTCCCTGCACGCCGACCTGCTGCTCGGCACCACCGGAGATCGGCTGATCGAGCTGGCTGCAGGCTGGGGACTGGTGTTACTGCTAAGCGGTCTCTACCTCTGGTGGCCACGCAAGGGGCCCGGGGTGAGCGGCATCCTCTGGCCCAGAGTAAGCCAGCGCGGACGCCTCTGGTGGCGGGATCTGCACGCCGTGGTTGGCTTTTGGGGCGCCGGTTTCCTGCTGCTGTTGCTGCTGAGCGGCATGACCTGGACCGGTTTCTGGGGCGATCAGTTTGCCGCAGTCTGGAACCGCTTCCCCGCAGCCATGTGGAACGAGGTGCCCAAATCGGCGCCACTGGCCCGCAGCCTGAATCAAGCCCACGAGCAGACCGTCCCCTGGGCGGTGGAGAACACCCCGATGCCCAGCTCGCAGCCGGTCGATGAGGCGCACGATCATGGTGCCATGAACCACGGCGAGCATGAGGGTATGGTGATGGCAAGCCAGCGCATTGCGCTGCAACAGGTGGTCGAGACAGCCAGTGAACGGGGCGTCAAACCGGGTTATAGCATCACACCACCGGTCGGTGAGAGCGGCGTCTACACCATCGCCCTGTTTGCCGACGATCCACGCAACGACGCCACCCTGCATATCGATCAATACAGCGGCAAGGTGCTGGCCGATGTGCGCTGGCAGGATTACGGCCCGGTCGCCAAGACGGTAGAGAGCGGCGTCATGCTGCACATGGGCAAGCTCTACGGCTGGCCCCATCAACTCGCCATGCTGATCATCTGCCTGATGGTGCTGATCAGCGCCGTAAGCGGCTTGTGGATCTGGTGGTGCCGCCGCCCGCAGGGCCGTCTCGCCGCGCCGCCGCTGCCCGCCAAACTCCCGCCGATGCGCGGTGCCATCGCCCTGCTGATCCTGCTGGGGATCGCCTTCCCGCTGGTCGGCGCCTCCATGGTTGTCATCTGGCTGCTGGATACCCTGATTTTCTCTCGTCGCCCCCTCAAGGTGGCGCGCGCCAGCTAAACCCGACGGCACAGCTGAAAAGAAAAAGGGCTCCCATCTCGGGAGCCCTGTTCATTGTTCGCCTTGGCGTTTGCGCCCCCCGTCAGGAGAGCGCCAACCCGATGGAGAGCAGCAGGCTGAACAGAAACGCGCTGATGGCGGTCTTTTTGAGCGCGCCGGTCAGCACCTCGCCATCGTAGCTCTCGCGCAAGGTGCGGGCCGCATCGCTAAGCGGCTTCATGGCAGGCAGGAAGATCCACGGCCAGAAACTGGCGGGCTGGGTCAGGATAAAGGCGATGGTCGCCAGCAGCGCCGCCCCCAGCAATACCCAGTGATAGGCGATGGCGCGGTTGCGGCCAAGACGTACCGCCAGGGTGATCTTGCCGCTGGCGGCGTCGGTCTCGATATCGCGCACATTGTTGATATTGAGCACGGCGGTCGCCAGCAAACCACAAGCGGTGGCGGGCAGCAGCAGATCCCACTCCAGACTCTTGGTGAAGAGGTAGTAGGAGCCGAGCACCCCCAGCAGACCGAAGAACAGGAACACCGAGATATCGCCAAACCCGCGATAGCCGTAAGGGGTCTTGCCCACGGTATAGGTCACTGCCGCAACGATGGCCGCGCCACCCAGCACCACAAATGCCAGGATCTGCAGCCACTGGCCACCGAAGGCGCAACCGAGTAACAGCAGGCCACTGGCCACCGCCGCCAGCGCGGTCAGCGCCATCGCCACGCACATCTGTTTTTTGGTGATAAGGCCGGAGACCACCGCCCGCTGCGGGCCGATCCGCTCGCCGTTGTCGGCGCCGGAGACCGCATCGCCGTAATCGTTGGCCAGATTGGAGAGGATCTGCAGCAGGATGGCTGTCAGTAGCGAGAGCGCCATGATGGTGCCATCAAAGGCACCACGACTGGCAGCCAGCCCCGAGCCCAGCAGGATGGAAGAGCAGGCGAGCGGCAGTGTTCGCAAACGCGCCGCCAGCAACCAAACAGAGAAGGTATTTGTCATATTGTGATGGCCAAACAATCGGATATTGATCGTGTTAAGGGTTATCGAACCGGATTTGGGTATACTTGGCCCCGGAGAGTGAAGCTCCCTCGGGCGATTTACATGGACGAATGGGCAGATAATATATAGGAAATCATCGCCCTTTGGCATAAACCTACGGCATCCTGCTACCGGATCGCTCGTTACTACCCGGCTCAGAAAAGAATCCATGTTGGCTCAGACCCATATCAAGCAACAACTGGACGCCCTGCGTCACAGCAACGTCAGCGGCTTCGTGCGGTTGCGAGTGGCAATCGAGATCCGCTCCTTTCTGGGCTGGCTCGCGGCGCAAACCCTCTATCCCCGCATCTACTGGCAGGCCCGTGGAGAGGATCGTCCCGAGTATGTCGCGCTGGGCGCCATCCATGAACTGACCGAGCCGCACGCCATCAAGCAGGTGTGTGCCAACGCCAGCCAGCATCACGACGACAGCCCCCGCTACTATGGCGGACTGGCGTTCGATCCGGCCCAATCCGGCTGGCAAGGGTTTGGCCCCTGCCGTTTCGTGCTGCCCCGCATCGAGCTGGTGCGCCGTGGCGAGTGCGTCAGCCTCTGCCTCAACCTCTGGCTGGATGACGACAATCTCGAGGCCGAACTGCAGGCCGCCGAAACCGCTCTCGATGCCCTGCACCCGGAAGCCCCGCTGCCCGCCCTGCAAAAGCAGCCCTGGCAGCGACAGGATTGCCCCGGCCCCGCCCAGTGGCAGACGCTGGTAGAGCGCGTCACCGCCCCCGATTTTCAGACCCACACTCCCAAGGTGGTGCTGTCGCGGGAGAGCGTGCTGACCAGTCCGAACCATGATGCGGATATCAATCCCTGGGCCATGCTCGACCAGTGGGCCCGCCACGCCCAGGACTGCTTCCACTTCGGTTTTCAATTCTCCCCCGAGCAGGCCTTTATCGCCTGTTCCCCCGAGCGGCTCTACCGCCGGGAAGGGAGCCACCTCTTTACCGAGGCGCTGGCGGGCACCATCCGCCGCTCCGGCGATGAGGAGGTCGATGCCCAACTGGCCGCAGAGCTGCTGGCCGACAGCAAGAACCGGCTGGAGAACCGGCTGGTGCACGCCGACATCCTGAGCAGGCTGGCACCGCTGGCCCACGATGCCACCCTGACCGAGCCGCGCATTCTCAAACTACGGCTGCTGCAACACCTCAAGTGCGATATCGAAGCCGAGCTCAAGCCTGGCGTCTGCGACTGGCAACTGCTCGACGCCCTCCACCCGACTCCGGCGGTGGGCGGCGCCCCGCGCGAAGCGGCGCTGGCCTTTATCCGCGAGTTCGAGCCCTATGAGCGGGGCTGGTACGCCGGAGCCTGCGGCATGTTGAGCCGGGAGACCTCGGAGTTTTCGGTCGCCATTCGCAGCGCCCGCATTCAGCCGGGCAGCGTCACCCTGTTTGCCGGTGCCGGCATTGTCGCCGGTTCCGAGCCTGTCGCCGAGTGGGCCGAACTCGACAACAAGATCGCCAATGTGCTCTCCCTGCTGGGATAGCCATGACCCCTTTTCAACCCGCGAGAGCCCCTATGCCCACCCGTAAAGAGCCTGCCAGCGAAGAGTTTGCCTGCCCCCCGTTTTCGAGCCAGCACGCCACCTTCAACCACGTCTGGTCCTCCCTCTTGCTGGAGGAGCTCTTTCGCCTCGGGGTGCGCGACATCGCGCTGGCCCCCGGCTCCCGCTCCGCGCCGCTGACCATGGCGGCCGCGGCCCATCAGGGCTTTCGCCGTCACCTGCACTTTGACGAGCGCGGTCTCGGCTTTATGGCGCTGGGGCTGGCCAAGGGGAGCAACCGGCCGGTGGCGGTGATCATGACCTCGGGTACTGCGGTGGCCAACCTCTGGCCCGCCGTGGCAGAGGCCCAGCTCACCGGCGTGCCGCTGATTATTCTCTCCGCTGATCGCCCTCCTGAGCTTATCGACAACGGCGCCAATCAGGCGATCGACCAGCAGGGGATCTTCGGCCGCTACCCCGTCTATCAGCAGAACCTACCAAGCCCCACTCCGACCATTCCAGCGGCGTTTGTGCTGAGCTCGGTGGATCAAGCCTTGGCCAAACAGGCGCTCACTCCCGGGGTGGTGCACTTCAACTGCATGTACCCCGAGCCCCTCTACCCGGGCGAGCACTATCAGGATTTCGCCGACTATCTGGCCCCCCTCGGCAACTGGCTCGGCTCCCACAGGCCATGGAGCCCGTGGCAGCAAAGCGAGCCGAACTGCCCGCCGCAACCCGAGTGGAACGAATGGCAGCACAAGCGCGGGGTGATTGTGGCCGGACGGATCACGGATCCCGCACAGGCACAGGCGGTCGCCGCGCTGGCGGAGCAACTTGGCTGGCCGCTGCTGGCGGATCTGCAGAGCCAGATCCGCTTCGATAGCCGCAACCTCATCCACATGGATCTGGCGCTCAACGACCCTGAATTCGTCGCCGAGCTGGGCCGCGCCGAGGTGCTGCTGCAATTTGGCGCGCGGCTTATCTCCAAGCGGCTCAGCCAGTTCATCAAGCACCATCCATGGCAGGATTACTGGCTGGTGGATCCGCAACCGGCGCGGTTCGACCCCGACTACCGGCTGCGCAACCGGCTGCTCTGCAGTGCCAGCACCTTTGCTGCGGCCCATCCGGTCACCACCGTTCAGGCCCCCTGGCACCAGTTGGCCGAGCTGCAACACCATGCCAGCCAGCAGATCGCCGCTGCCTGCGAGCGCTTCTCGGAGCTCGGCATCTGCCATCGCCTCAATCACCTGATCGAAGGACAGCTGTTTGTCGGCAACAGCATGCCTGCCCGACTGATGGATATGCTCGGCGAAACGGGCAAGGGGCCGAGTCGGGTGATGACCAACCGCGGCGCCTCCGGCATCGATGGCCTGATCGCCACCGCCTACGGGTTTGCCCAATCGATCGAGCCGGGCAGCGATGAGCCCACCACTCTGCTGCTCGGCGATCTCAGCGCCCTGCACGATCTCAATAGCCTCGCCCTGCTCAGCAAGGCGAGCCGACCGCTGGTGGTGATCCTGCTCAACAACGATGGCGGCAGCATCTTCCGTATGTTGCCGGTGCCCACCGAAGGGGAGCTGCTGGAGAGCTACTATCGACTGCCCCACGGCCTCAGCTTTGAACATGCCGCCGCCATGTTTGGCCTCGCTTATCGCGCACCGACCACCCTGCCCGAGTTCGAGCACGATTACCGCGCCGCCCTCAAACATGGCGTTACCTTGATCGAGATCCGGGTACCGAGCGAGCAGGTAGCCGATGATCTCAAGGCACTGGGGGCCGCTATCCGTGGCAAATAAAGATGCCAATGTGCCGCTGGTGCTGCTGCACGGCCTGCTGGGGGATAGCGGCGACTGGCAACCGGTGATCGACCGGCTGCCCGCCATCCGCTGCATTGCCCTCGATCTGCCGGGTCACGGCCAGCATCACAATCTCAACGTCAGCGACTTTGAACAGAGCCACCAGTGGCTGGTTGCCGAGCTGGCCAGCCGCAATATTGAACGCTATCTGCTGGCGGGCTACTCGCTGGGGGGGCGACTGGCGCTCTATCACGCCAGCCGCGAACCCGCCGGGCTGCAGGGGCTGCTGCTAGAGAACTGCCACCCGGGGCTACCGGCCAGTGAACGGGCCGCACGCATCCAGCACGATGAACTGTGGGCGCAGCGCTTTGAGCGTGAGCCCTTGGCTGACGTGCTGGCAGACTGGTATCGGCAAGGGGTGTTTGCCGATCTCGACGACGCGGCCCGCGCCCGCCAGATCGCCCGCCGCCTTGGCAATGATGGCAAGGCCATCGCAGCCATGCTGCGCGCCACCTCGCTCGGCAAGCAGCCGGATCTCGCCCCCTGGCTCATGCGGTGCCCGCTGCCGGTCACCTGGGTGAGTGGCAAGCGGGATCACAAATTCCATCAGCTGGCTTGCCAGCTGGCGAGTCAACATCGCAAAATCAACCACTTGGTGCTGGAGGGCGGCCACAACCTGCACGCCCATCAGCCAGAAACCTTTGCCCGACTCCTCGCGGAGTGGGTCAACCAACAAGAAGAGACGAGTCATGATTGAAGCAATGACGGAAGCTGAACTGTACGCACCTGTTCAACATGCCGGGATTGCTCAACGCTGTGCTCAACTCTTTGCTCAACTCGGTGCTCAACTGCGCTCGACCAGATCAGAAGGAAAAAACCATGATTGAAGCAATGACCGAAGCGGAACTGTACGCTCCTGTTGAGTGGCAGGATTGCTCCGCCGGTTACGAGGACATCCTCTATCACAAGTCCGGCGATGGCATTGCCAAGATCACCATCAACCGTCCCCAGGTCCGCAACGCCTTCCGTCCCCGCACCGTCAAAGAGATGCTGCAGGCACTGGCCGATGCCCGTTATGACGATCATATCGGCACCATCATCCTGACCGGTTTTGGCGAAAAAGCCTTCTGTGCCGGCGGTGACCAGAAGATCCGTGGCGACTACGGTGGATACCGTGATGACGAGGGGACTCACCACCTCAACGTGCTCGACTTCCAGCGCGACATCCGCACCTGCCCGAAACCGGTCGTTGCCATGGTGGCCGGTTACGCGGTCGGTGGCGGTCACGTGCTGCACATGATGTGTGATCTGACCATCGCCGCCGACAACGCCCAGTTTGGCCAGACCGGCCCGAAAGTGGGCTCCTTCGACGGCGGTTGGGGGGCTTCCTACATGGCCCGCATCGTCGGCCAGAAGAAAGCCCGCGAAATCTGGTTCCTCTGCCGCATGTACGATGCCCAGCAAGCCCTCGATATGGGTCTGGTCAACACCGTCGTGCCGTTGGCGGATCTGGAGCGCGAAACCGTGCGCTGGTGCCGCGAAATGCTGCAAAACAGCCCGATGGCGCTGCGCTGCCTGAAAGCGGCCCTCAACGCTGACTGTGATGGTCAGGCGGGCTTGCAGGAGCTGGCAGGCAATGCCACCATGCTGTTCTACATGACCGAAGAGGGTCAGGAAGGCCGCAACGCCTTCAACGAAAAGCGTCGCCCCGACTTCTCCAAATACAAGCGGAATCCCTGATGACACTAGCCCTGTATCGCTATCAACTGCCTTTTACCCAGCCACTGACCTTTCACGGCAAGGTGGAGGTGGCGCGAGAGGGGCTGTTGGTGCGCATCAACGACGGCTGGGGGGAGATTGCCCCCCTGCCCGGCTTCTCGAAAGAGAGCCTGCAACAGGCAGAGGCGGAAGCCCTTGCCGCGCTGGCGGTCCTGGCTGCTGGCGACACCCCGAACCCCGTGCTGCCGTCGGTGCAATTTGGCCTCGACTGCGCGCGCCGGACATGGCCCGAGCAGCGCAACCCGCTGCCGGAGCCCTATCCCCTCATTCAAGGCTCCCCCCAGGAGCTGCTGCGCAACTGGAAAGAGTGGCTGCACCGCACGCCCAGCAAGGCCAAGCTGAAGGTGGCACGCTACCCGATGCGTGACGAGCTGGCGCTGATCCGCCTGCTGTGCGATCGGGTGCCCTCCCTCAAGCTGGTGCTGGATGCTAACCAGGGCTGGACCCGCGAGGAGGCGTGGACCTTCTGTGGCCACCTCGACCCTAATCGCATCGAGTATCTGGAAGACCCCTGCGCCGACTTTGCCGACATCGCCTTTGTCGCCAACCGTACCGGCATGCCGGTGGCGCTGGACGAGCTGCTGGCGCAGGGCAAGCCGTGGGAGCCGATCCCGCAACTACGTGCGCTGGTGCTCAAACCCACCCTGCTCGGTTCGCTGGCCAACTGCGAAACGCTGATCGCCCGCGCCCGCGAACTGCGGCTCAAGGTGATCATCTCCTCCTGCTTCGAATCGGATCTGGGCCTGAACCAGCTGTTCCATCTGGCGGGCGAATGGGCACCGGAACAGGCCCCAGGCCTCGATACCCGCCGCTGGATGGCGGGCAATCTGCTGGGGGAAGATGGCAAACCAGATCTGAGCCGACTGGAGAAACTGTATTACCGTGATTGACCCCTCACGCTCACCAGAACAGACGCCTTGCCCGGTACGCCACCGGGCAATCACCACCCCGAACCGCATTGCCATCCACGCCGCCTCGCCCCTCAGTTATCGCCAGCTCGATGCCCGCCTCAACAGCCTGTGCCAACAGCTGGAACAGGCTGGGGTGCGCCGTGGCGATCATCTGGCGGCGGTGGTGCGCGGGTCGCTGGAAGATGTGCTGCTGGCCTGGGCCTGCGTGCGCAGCGGCATCATCTTCTGTCCACTCAATCCCGCCTTTCCCCTTGAAAAGCAGCGCGAGCTGGCGGTGCAACTCGATGCCAGCGCCTTCTGGTCGGCAGGGGAGATACCGGCAGGCAACTGGCAACCCTTGCAGCTCGACTTCGCACGCGACCTGCCGGCAAGCGAGGAAACATGGCCGCTAGAATCGACCCAGCTCAACAACATGATCCTCACCTCCGGCTCCAGCGGTACGCCGAAAGCGGTGGTGCATCGGCTCTGCAACCACCTTGCCTCGGCGCGCGGCTCTGCCACCCTCATTCCCCTCGATGAGAGGTCCGGCTGGCTGCTCTCCCTGCCGCTGTTCCATGTCGGCGGCTACGCCATCCTGTTTCGGGTCTTTCTGGCGGGTGCCACGTTGGTGCTGGATCAACGTGAACGCCCCCTCAAGGAGCGGCTGGAGTGCCAGCCCATCACTCATCTCTCGTTGGTGCCAACCCAGCTCTGGCGCCTGCTGGCTGAGGGTTTTGACCCCGCACGAACCCGCCTGCGCGAGCTGCTGCTCGGGGGCGCCGCCATCCCGCAACCGCTGGTGAAGCGCCTCTGCGCCATGGGGCTCGAACCCAAGGTGAGTTATGGTCTCTCCGAGATGGGCAGTCAGGTCTGTACCGCTATCCCCGGCGATGCAGGCGTAGTTGGCAAACCGCTACCGGGACGGGAAGTGTGTATCAGGGAGCAGGAGATCTGCGTGCGCGGCGCCACCCTGTTTGCCGGTTACTACCGAGATGGCGAGCTGGAACTGCCCCTCGATGACGAAGGCTGGTTTCATACCCGCGACAAGGGGAGGTTCACTGCCGCAGGGGAACTGGTTGTAGAGGGGCGGCTCGATAACCTCTTTATCTCGGGTGGCGAAAACATCCAGCCCGAAACCATAGAGCAGCGACTGGTGGATCACCCCGCTGTCGCCCAGGCGCTGGTGGTGCCGGTGCCGAGCGACGAGTGGGGGCAACGCCCCGCCGCCTTTATCGACTGGCACGGCGAACCGGTTCCCTACTCCGAGCTGGCAGCCTGGATCCGCAACACCCTGCCCGGCTTTATGGTGCCCGACCACTGGCTCCCCTGGCCCGATCTTGGCGGCAATCTCAAGCCCTCCCGCCAACTGCTGGGCAAGGTAGTCCGACAACAGACCACTCGGGTACGACAAGCTGAATGAGATCGGACTCACAATTTACCGATCTTCTTTGAAAACAAAAAAGAAACATGTGAGTCCTCACTGCGGCGCCAACCCACGATAATTCGATCAGACTCAAAAAGTCACCATCTTATTGATTTATCTGATTTTTAATTGGCAATTGATATCCCTTTGGAACTGTTTAAATTGCCTTGCGATTACTCGCAAGACAATACACAAACAAAAACAAAGGGATAAAAATGAACCGTTCGGGTACCGGGTGGCTGCTGCTGGCAGGCCCCCTGCTTTTGGCGACATCCTCGGCGCAAGCCAACTACTCCCCCAATGACTGGCGACAGTATCAGCTGACTGGCGAATCGAGCCGGCAACTGGCCGCTCGCATCACCGAGATCACCTACGAACTCAAGGCGCGCAGCAGCAACGCCCCCTATCAGCAGCTTAGGGTATACCGTCGCTTCGACTGGCAGAGCAGCGATCTCGCTGCACTGGCCGAACAGCAGTGTGGCGAGCCGCAGCTCAAGGTAGATGCGGGCTGGCAGATCCGCTTCGTGCGCTGTGAAGATCGGATTCCGGCGGGCAAGCTCATTCCCGCCAGCAGTTATGACTTTGGTTATGGCCTCAAGCAGGGTCGCTGGGAGCAGCTGACGGGCACGCCGACCGCCCAGCGCCAAGATCGTCTGCCGCTGCCGCAAGCCATCATCCTGGGCCAGAGTGAAAGGGAGCTGGATCGCTGCGAACTCAACGCGCAGGGCCGCTGCGCCGAGTCGGAATGGCACTATCAGCCGCAGGATTGGCAGCAGTTGCAGGTACTTGAAGAGACCCCGAGCGAGCGGGATGGCCGGTTGGAGCAGATCTTCTTCCGTCTGCAACCGGTGGCAGGCAGTCAGGCTGCCGCTCAGGTCAGCGAGATCCACGTCTGGCGCCGCTATCAGTGGCAGCTGGATCAGCTCACGCCTCAGCAGGAGTGTGATGAGCCGCAGGAACGCAAGGAGGGGAGCAACACCATCCGCTATCGCATCTGCCGTCAGGTGATCCCCGCTGGCAGCGAGGTTCAGGTAACGTTGCAAGATAGCGGCTACCAATACCCGGTCGCTGGCGGCGAGTGGCAACCCCTGCCAGAGATCAAAGAGTGGCAGGAGAGCCGGGTGCTCAATCGCCCCATCGTGCTAGCCAGCAAGGAGGATCAGCTGGAGTGCCGCCGCGCCAACGGTCGTCTCTGCTCCGAGCTCGAGCAGCCCGATGTGGATCTGCTCAACAGCGATGCCGCCAAACTGGTAGCCGACGTGAGCGGCCAGAACAGCCCTGCCTGGCAGGCGGATTACGGCCACGATGATGCCAAGCTGATGGCGGTGGTGCGCGGCATGCGTGCCCTACTGGCGGCCAACCAGCCGACCCATCCGGCAATGGACAAGCTGCTCTACTATGTGCGCGCCCATAACTACCATGGCGGCGTTGGCAAGGAGAGTGATCAGGCCGCCCGGGCACTGGCCGGGGTGATGATTGATCTGCTTAACCACCCATTGCTGCTGGGAGCTGAACCACAGGATCAGGCTGGCACAGTGCTGGAAGCCTGGAGCGTGGCGGCGCAGGGACAACTTGGGCAAGCCGCCTTCCGCCAGAGTGCCGCCCCCATGCTGGCCCAGCTCAACCAGGCGCTCGGCTATGCGGTGCAACATGCGGCGCAGATCAATGGCCACAAACCCTGGGCCGATGGTCTGTTCGAGCTGCTCAATCTGGTCGATCAGAGCGCCTCTTATGGTCAGCAGGCTGACTTCAGCGCAGTTGTGCTGCAACAGGAGGCGGCATTGCGCCAGAGCCTGCTGCAACTGGGCCTGAGCGAGCTGGCCCTCTGGAAACAGCGCGATGGCTCACGGGATCTGTTTATCTTCAACAACATCCTCGATGCCCATAGCCGTCTCTACCAGATGATGCGCTACCTCCATCACACCAGCCCGGATAAGGCGATCGCCTATCGCCAGCAGCTGGATCGCGATGTCATCGCCATCATGCGCCAGCAGGGGCTGATCCCGGGTGGCCAACATCCGGCCGCCATGCTGGAAGAGGTCTCCCTGACTCTCTCCAGCTACTACCTCACCTACACGGATCGCACCAGCGAGGCCTGTGTCAGCGGCGAGTTCGCCGGGCTTTGTACTCCGATCCGCATGGAGGAGATCCTGCCGTTCGAGCACACCTGCTCACCCACCCTGCGTCTGCGCGCCCAGGATCTGACTCAGGCTCAGGCCGAAGGGATCTGCCGCGAGCTGGGTGACGAGGAGCAGCGCTTCCACCAGCAGATGGAAACGGGCGAGCAACCGGTGGCCGATGATCACAACGAGGCGCTGGAGCTGGTGATCTTCAACTCCTCCGCCGACTGGGGCCGCTACGGCAGCGCGCTGTTTGGCGTCTCCACCGAAAATGGCGGCATCTATATCGAGGGGGATCCGGCTCGCCCCGGCAATCAGGCCCGCTTCTTCGCCTATGAGGCGGAGTGGAAACGCCCCACCTTCCAGGTGTGGAACCTGCGCCACGAGTACGTTCACTATCTGGATGGCCGCTTCAACCAGTACGGCAGCTTTGGCCACTATCCGCTCAACCGCACCACCTGGTGGGCCGAGGGGATTGCAGAGTACATCGCCCACGGCCAGTGCTTTGCCCGGGGTCTGGATAACGTGGCAAACCGCCCCGCCAACCAGCGCCCGACACTGGCGGCGATCCTCCACCTCGATTACGAGCAGGGGGGCGAGATGGTCTACTCCTGGTCCTATACCGTGCACCGCTTCCTCAACGAGACCGGTCGCGGCGCCAGCTGGCTGGCGCTGGCACAGGCGCTGCGCAATCCGGATCGGCAGCAGGCGATGAGCGACTTCGAAGGGGAGCTGGACCGGCTGATCGCCAACGACAGCGACGCTTATCAGGCGTGGCTCGGCCGGGATCTGCTGCCCTGGTGGCAAACCAACAAGGAGTCAGACGCCTGCAAGGGCAACGACTCCGCCCACTGATAGACCTCAAACAAAAAGAGGGGCTGCCACCGCAGCCCCTCGCGTTATCCTCCCGCTCGCCCGGCCTCGCCTGCGACAACCTCTGCCCGAATGAGCGGCCCGCCCGTTATCAAGCCTGACGCCAGCGGCCGAGTTGTAATAGAATGCCGAAAGCCATTCCCAACTTCAGACCCTGACCGCACCGCGCATGAAGAAGTTTGCCAAGATCCTCCTCGCCTGCCTCGTTTTGCTGCTGGCCCTGATTGCCATGCTGCTGGGCTACAGCGAGTGGATCGTCTCGGATGCCCGCCACTATACCCACGACAAGGTGGACGAGGTGCCCTACAACCGGGTTGCGGTGGTGCTGGGTACCTCCAAATATCTCTCCGGTGGCGGCCCCAACCACTACTTCAAATACCGCATCAAGGCGGCGGCCGAGCTCTACAACAATGCCAAGGTGGACTTCATCATCGTCTCCGGTGACAACGCCACCGTGCAGTACAACGAACCACGCCAGATGCGCCGCGCCCTGATCAAGGCGGGCATCCCCGCCTCCGCCATCTATATGGATTTCGCCGGATTCCGCACCCTCGACTCAGTGGTTCGCGCCAGGGAGGTATTCGGTCAGGATCGCTTTACCGTGGTCTCACAGGGCTTTCATAACGAGCGGGCCATTTTCATCGCCCGCCATTTCGGTATCGATGCGGTCGGCTTCAATGCCGAGGATCCCAGCGCCTATCAGGGGATCCGCACCCGGGTGCGGGAAGTCTTTGCCCGCCTGATGGGTCTGCTCGACCTCTATGTACTGGACAAGGGGCCCAAGTTCCTCGGAGCACCGGTGCCCATCGGTCTGCCTGTGCCTTGCCACTCGCTGAGCACCATCGGCAGCCTGCAACCCTGCCTCAAACAGCCCAAACCGGCGGTGGATAAGACCAAGCCTGCGGCGGTATCTGCAGCGGTTGCCACCGAGTCGGCCACTCCGGCTATCTCGGCTGCGATTGAACAAGTCACTGCAGCTGCATCCGCAGCGGCAACCACTGAACCGGTCACCCCCGCCAAACCCGCGGCAGAAACCGCCGCCAAGATGCCCAGCGCGGCCTTGCCCATATTGCCGGTGGGCTCTTCAGCCGCCAGCGCCAGCACTGCCGCACCATAAACAGACGACCCGCCAACTGGCGGGTCCTGTTATTGCAGCGTGGATTGTGGCAGCCAATTTGAACTGCTCATCCTGGCCCATCCCCTGTGGCTATGTCAGCCGCGCGCCGCCTGATAGCGGCGGGCCACTTCGGCCCAATCCACCACCTGATAGAAGGCCGCGATATAGTCAGGACGCTTGTTCTGGTACTTGAGGTAATAAGCGTGCTCCCACACATCCAGCCCCAGGATCGGGGTATGGCCATGCATCAGGGGACTATCCTGATTGGCACTACTCTCCACCTGCAATCTGCCCGCCTTGTCCACCACCAGCCAGGCCCAACCGCTGCCAAAGCGGCTCAGGGCAGCCTGAGTGAAAGCCTGCTTGAAGGCATCGAATCCCCCCAATTCCCGCTCGATGGACAGCGCCAGCTCACCACCCGGCTCACCGCCCCCCTGCGGGCTCATCACCAGCCAGAACAGGGAGTGGTTGGCATGACCGCCGCCATGGTTGCGTACCGCCCCCTGCAAGGCGGCTGGCAGGCTGTCGAAGCGGCGCAGCAGATCCTCAACCGGCAGTGCGGCCAGCTCGGGCGCGGCTTCCAGCGCGACGTTAAGGTTGTTGATATAGGTCTGGTGATGACGGCTATGGTGGATCTCCATGGTCAGGGCATCGATATGGGGTTCCAGTGCGTCGTAGGCATAGTTCAGGGCTGGCAGGGTATGACTCATGATGACCTCTGTTCGGATTAATGGAGCCGGGATGAGGGCTCGCTCTGGCACAGGCAGTGACCGAGCGAGCGCATGATCGCGGCGTGGCTGCCGTGGCGCTGTACGAACGTCAGCAACTCGGCACGGGTAGTGCGGGTATGGCGCAAAGCGGCCTCTCGCAGGCGGGAGGAGCAAGCGGGGGAGTAACAGGTCGCCAGCAGGCAGTCGTGCACATAGCAGAGCAGGTCGGCGGCGCGATCGGGCAGAGTCATGGCCACCAGCAGATCCGCCAGATTGTGGTGGGCCACCACCAGCGCCGCCACCGCCTCGTCAGCATCGTGCCACTGCACCAATTGCTGACGAGCCAGCCAGAGCGCCTGCTGATAATGGGCCAGCGCCTGATGGTACTCGCCGCAATCAAACAGCCGGTTGCCCTCTCTGGTCTGCTGCTTCCAGTGGGTCATACTGCTGCCACCTTCGGTCGACTCGACCCACCCCTTCACCCAGGTTGCTGTCATACGCTTCACACCAACAAATGATAATAATTATCATTACATGAATCATATCCGGGAGACAAGGGGTGTGGGGATCGCAGCAAACAACCAAAACAGCGCGGCCACTCCTTGGCAAGGAGTGGCCGCTTGAGGCAACCGGTCAGAAGATGCGACCGGTCAATGGCAAGTTAATGTCAGGTCAGATGTTGTTGGCTGGCGAGGGCGGGGCGATCCCCAGCAGCATATGATCCATCATCCCCACCATGCGCCCTATCTCCGGTTTGGTGATGGTATCGTTGGCCCCCAGTTGCAGCGCCTTCTGGCGGTTGTCATCGCTCATCAGGGAGGAGAACATCACGATGGGCATCTCCTTGTAGGAGGGGGTATCCCGCAGTCGCTTGAGCAGGTGCATGCCATCCATGCGCGGCATCTCCACATCGGTGATCACCGCATTGACGAAGCCGGAAACCGGCATCTTCTCCTCCTGCGCCAGACGATCGAAATCCGTCAGCATCTCCAGCCCTTCCCCCCCGTCCTTGGCCGTTATCACGTTGTAGCCGGCGGTACGCAGGGTGGTCTCGATCATCTTGCGGATAAAGGCCGAGTCGTCCACCACCAGAATGGTCTTGCCCTGACGCAGCGCCATCATGCGATCGTCGATGAGCACCTTGCGATCCTGGGTGACGTCGTACTTCTCCATGCTGAGTTCGGGGTTGATGTCGGCGATGATCTTCTCGAAATCGAGGATCATTATGAGGTTGCCATCGCGCCTGACTACCGCCACCACGCAGTCGTTCTCTCCCGCTTCCAGAAACTGGCTGGGGGACTCCACATCCTCCCAGGAGACCCGGTGAATCCTGCTGACGCTGTCGATCAGAAAGCCGTTGGCCATCTTGTTGAAGTCGGTGACGATCACCACCTTGTGGCTGGGGTCAGGGTTGGTCTTGATGCCGAGCCAACCGGCCAGATCCACCAGCGGGATCAGGCGCTCCCGCAGGGAAAAGACCCCCACCATATGGCGCTGGGCATTGGGGTAATCGGTGGTTTCCGGCACCCGGATCACCTCGCGCACCTTGGCGACGTTGATCCCGTAGTAGGCGATCTTCTCTCGCCCGTCCGGCAACTGCTTCTTGAGGTGAAACTCGATGATCTCAAGCTCGTTGGTGCCGCTTTCGGTCAGGATAGATTTACGCTCTTCCCCATCTTTGGACATCATGGTGACTCTCATTCTGGTTGCGCGGGCAGCAGACCGCTGCGGTTTTCTCTCAGTATAGGAATGGAATGCACTCTGCTGCGCTGATCCGGTCAAGAATGCAGCTATAACCGCTTGATCCGCGAGGCCGGAGGGCTCGTACCAGCCTATCAGGAAAATTGCGGTGCGATGGAGAAGGCCATCACAGCGTCACAAGGAGAGGGATCATGAATGAGAGCGTGCTCGTGATTGGGGCTGGCGGCGGGATCGGGGCGGCGCTGGTCGCACAATGGCTGGCAACCGGCACAACCCGGGTCATCGCCATCAGTCGTCAACCCGCACCTGCGGGCCTCTCGTCGCCAGATCTTCACTGGCTATGTTGTGATTACAGCGATGAGCAGATGGCAGCTGCGGTAGCCCGCATCGCGGAATTGGCGCCGAGACCGCATCGGGTGGTGATCTGCAACGGCATGCTGCATCAGGGGGAGATCCAGCCAGAGAAACGGCTCGAAGCACTCAATCTCGCTGTCATGACCCGCCTCTACCAGACCAACGCCTTGCTGCCGCTGCGCTGGATCAGCCAGTTGTTACCGCTGTTTGGCCGCGAGCCTTGCACTCTGGCGGTACTCAGTGCCCGAGTCGGCAGCATTGGCGACAACCGAGCAGGCGGCTGGTATGGCTATCGCGCATCCAAGGCCGCCCTCAACATGCTGCTCAAGTGTGCCGCCATCGAGCTGGCCAGGCGGGCCACAGGCGTCAAATTGCTGGCCTTCCATCCCGGCACCGTGGATACCCAACTCTCCCGCCCGTTTCACGCCAATGTACCGGCGGGAAATGTGCAGAGTCCCGAGCTGGTAGCCGACCATCTGATTAACCTGATGAACCGGCTGCAACCGGATGGCGAGCTGAGCTTTCTCGACTGGCAGGGCAAACCTATCGAGTGGTAGGGGAACCCAAGAGACGTGCCAGCAGTGCCCGCAAGCTCTTGATCACGGCGGGCTTGCCTGCCAGCTGCAATCTCGCAGCAAGTCTTCCCCAGTCGGCATATTGCCAGATGGTGGCGATCAGCAGATGGCGCTCGGCAGGGGTGAGCGAGGCCAACACATCCAGATGTCGCGCCAGCCATAGCTGCAGGCTGGCTTGGCTTAGCTCGAACGGCTTGTGATGCAGGGCAAAGCATTCAATATCGTCGAGCTCGAACTCGCCAAGCTCAGTTGCGGTGACGGTACTGCCTTGCAGAGATTGCCATACCAGCTCGGGATCCAACGCGCTCAACTCACCAGCCAGCAAGGTCGGCAGCTGGCGTACGAAACGCTGCTGCCACTGATCCAACTCGGGCTCATGCTCGGGTTTCAGCGCTTTGAGCAGCAGGGCTGCGTGGCAGCCGCTGGCGGCATCCCGTTGCAAACCGATGCGCAGCACCGTCAGTCCTGCCTTGCGCCAGAAGGGGAGCAGGTCGGCGCTGGCCGAAAAAGCCGAGCCCAGGTAGTCGATACCAATCTGGCGATAGTGCTCCTCAAGCTTGCCAAGCAGCAGCGAACCCAGCCCATGGCGATGCAGCTCGGGGTGGATGGCGATACGCATCACCCGGGCGTAACTGCGCGCCCCCGCCGTTTTGAAACCGGCGTGGGCCAGCAGCGACTGGGGCAGCAAATGGCCGCGCGGGCGGCGGCGCCCTGCCCAGATCGCCTCGGCGAGTTCGGGTTCGATTTCCCCTTCCCGCGCCACCAAGGCCACACCCAGCAGGCTCTCGTCCTGCTCCAGCAGATGGATGTCGAGATCCGGGCTCTCCAGCAGCGACCTGAGATCGCTCGGCGTGGTTTGGTAGTGGGCCAGCACCAACAGGCCGAACAGCTGGTTGAGCAGCGCCTCGTCACTCGACAGCGCCTCTTGGCTGACCAGACGCCAGCTCGGGCTGGTCGGTGGCATGGGAGTTGCGACTTCGGCATTGAGGCCGAGCAGGCGGAAAATCAGCGGCTCCAGCGGATCGTGCTCACTCCAGCGGATCGGTTCGCCCAGTTGGATCTCCTGCCAATCCGGCGTTTGGCTATCCAGCACTCGCTTGAAGCGCAGGTGAAAACCACGTCCTGTTCCCTCGTAACCGTGCTCAGTGGTGGCAAACACGATACGGCTGTGACGGGCCAGCATGGCCTCGAGCAGCGGGGTCGGAATGGCGGCCGCTTCATCCACCAGCAGCAGATCGGGATTAATCGCCTCGTGCACCAGCCGATCAGGAGAGCAGTAGCTCAGCCCGGTTAGCTGCTCCGGCGTGGTATCTAGCCCGCGAGCTGCGTGGGCAAACAGGGTCGCCACCGTCGCCTGTGAGGGGGCCGTCACCACTATGTTCAGCCCGGGCTGCTGGCGCAGCAGCTCGGCGGCGGCCAGCCCCAGCAGCGCACTCTTGCCACGGCCGCGGTCGGCACTCAACACCAGCGGCCGGCGGCGATGACCGTGCAACACCTTGTGGATGGCGGGCAGCGCCCGGGCCTGATCGCAGCTCAACGCACGCTCCGGCCCAATCGGTTGCCACGGCTGCGGGCAAACCGGCAGCTCCAGAGAGAGGGCCGGATCGCCAGTTAGCAGCCGCACCAGCCGGGCGATAAAGCCGTGACCGGCCCGGCTTACCTCCTCCTGCTGGGCCACCAGCCTAACCCGGTCGGGATCCGGCCATGCGGGCCAGATCTCTCTGGGCGGCGTCAGCAGCAACAGCAAGCCACCGGCGCGCAAGGTGCCTGCCAGCGCCCCGAAGGCGTCGGGGTGAAAACCGCTGAAGGCGTTGAACACCAGCGTGTCGCACTCCTGACCGAGCCGCTGCAGCGCCTTGGCGGCGGGTTGCGGGGCATAACACTCAGGCCCAGCCCCCAGCCAGAAGATGTGCTCACCGAGCAGGGATTGGGCGCGGGCAATGCACTCGGCCTCCTCCCCCTCCAGCCAGATCAGGCGCCGCTCACCGGCGCGGGCCAGCGCCTCGCGCAGCCGGTTGACCTCTTGTGGCGTCATGAAGCCGCGCTGTCAACCGGTTTGCGGGGTTCGAACATGCGCTCCCCCATCTGATCGATAAAGGTGTGGGACTTCTGCACCATGAAACGCTCGGCATCGGCCGGATTGGCAAACAGATCGGAGCGGATGAAACGGTGGGTTTGCAGCACCCCATCCAGCTCCTTGGTGATGCGGCCCGCCAACCGGTACTGGCCCCCTTCCGCCATGGGCTCGGGGTAGATGAGATAGCCGGCATATTCGGTGGGAGTGACTTCAGGCGCCTTGGTCGGCTCGCCCCCGAACAGGGCGCTGAACAGTTTCTTGAGCATGGTGATCTCCTCTGGTTGCCAGCATTGTCCCCAAGGGGTTGCACAGTGGCAAGCAGGGGATCTTATTACCAATAGTTATTTGCATCACGAACCATTCTCATTTAGATTTCACTGCATTCCACAAGAGGTAACCATCATGTACGTCTGTTTGTGCCGCGGCATCACAGATACCCAGATCCGCAAGGCGGTGCAGTCAGGTAACAGCGAATTCCGCCAGCTCAAGCAGTCGCTAGAGGTGGGCGCCCAGTGTGGCAAATGCGTGCGAATGACCATGGAGATCATCGCCGCCGAGCTCGACACAATGGAGCAGGAACAATCCGTGCTCTACTACGAGGTGGCCTGACCCGGCCCCACCCTCTTCTGATTTGACCCGCCAGCAGGGTCACCCTTCCTCTCGGGCGAGCTGACTCGCCAGACCTCTTGTTGTCACTTTTCTGGACTAAGCTCTAACGATCGAAGCCTCAGGCACGAACCAAGGAGCACTGTCGATGAAAGGAGATCCCAAGATCATTGTCCACCTCAACAAGGTGCTGGCCAATGAGCTGATTGCCATCAACCAATACTTCCTGCACGCCCGCATCTACGATGACTGGGGCCTCAAGGCGCTCGGGCACAAGGAGTATCACGAGTCTATCGATGAGATGAAACACGCCGACGAGCTGGTCAAGCGGGTGCTGTTTCTCGAAGGGCTGCCCAACTTGCAGGATCTCGGCAAGCTGCGCATCGGTGAGACCGTCGAAGAGATGCTGCGCTGCGACCTGTCGCTGGAGATGGATGCCATCCCCGATCTCAGGGTCGCCATCGCCTATGCCGAGTCGGTGCAGGACTACATCAGCCGCGACCTGTTCCAGGAGATCCTGGAGGATGAGGAGGAGCATGTGGACTGGCTGGAGACCCAGCTCGATCTCATCGATCGCATCGGGCTGGAGAACTACCAGCAGTCGCAACTGCACCACGGTTCATCCTGAATAGTTATGGCATGAAAAAACGGTTAAAAAACCCGCTCAGGCGGGTTTTTTAATGTCTGGCTGCATAGCTTTTCACACCACTTATCAGCATGAAAAATAAGCGTATTTTTGCTATTCAGGTCGCAAAAACAGACGCCGAGTAGTTGCACTATTGGGGCCCCTCACAGGGACACACAATAACAACATGTGAAAGGACTACATCATGCACTTCCTACCCAACAAGCTCGCGCTAGCCTGCGCCATTGCCCTGTCTCTTGCCGCCTGCAATGACAACAGCTCGAACGCACCTGCAGATCCCGCAGCCACCAAAGCATCCCTGATGCAGACCATGGATGAGGCTCTGCGCGAGAGCCAGGCGCTCGACCCCTACGGTTTTGCCATCGATGCCGCCAGCATCGCCAAGCGCAAGGCACTCGACAGTTCTCTGCTCAAACGGCTGGATGCCCTGGATCCCTCGGTGCTAAGTGAGCGGGATCGGCTGTTCTACGACATGATCCGCTGGGACTTGCAGATCAATCTTGAAGGGTACGATTTACCCCAATCCCAGATCCCGATCCATCACTTCCGCAACCGTGTGGTGGATCTGGCAGATGACGTTGGCGCAGCCCCTGCCAGCGGCAAAGCAGCTCGCACCGTCAGCGGTGACTTCGACTATTTCGAGCACAGCTCGGCCGACCGGGTGGAACCGGGTGATGGCGCATGGCGACGCGATCTCGACCGCACAGACACAGCTCCGGCACTTGCAATGGCAACCCGGGCAAAGACAACAATGACCCCGCAGGCCTGGTACCAGGAACACCTCACCTGGCTCAAGGCATATGATGCCTATCTGGCCGAGGTGAAACACCAGTTCGAGCAGGCCAGTGTTCAGGGCAACACCTTGCCTGATGAGCTGGTAGACCGGCTGCTGGCCCAGCTCAACAGCAAGCTGGATGGCGACATGCTCGCTGGCGCCTACCTCGGCTGGCAGCAGTTGCCGGGGGATGCCGATGCCACACTGCGAGCAGACTACAAAGCCGTGTTGGACAGCATCAACAGCCGTTATCTGGCGCTGCGCGACTATCTGGATTACCAGCATGGCGGCGCCTATGCAGTGCGCCTGGGTAGTGGCGAGTGTGACGACGGTTTCTGTGGCATGACCAACGGGCGCGACTGGTATCGCTGGCTGCTGAAGAAGCACACCACCACCAATATGACACCGGAACAGGTTCATGAGCTGGGATTGAGCGAGGTAGAGCGGATCTTCGGTGCCATGGTCAAGGTGTGCCACACCGTTGGCAAGTGCGACAACGAAGACGTGGCCCAAAGCAAGCAGAGCGGCCAGATCTACGCCTTCTTCCGCTATCTGAACGAGCCTGCCTTCTTCTATCAGAACCCGCTGGCACTCTGGTCGGCTGGCCTCAACCCGGACAACGCGGCCGGTGCGACCCTGAACGGGCCGCAGCAGCAGGCACTGGCCGAACACGAGCGGGCATTGCAGGAGTACAACGTCTTCAAGAGCAAGGCGGCGCTGGTGCTGCCGGACTTCTTCGATGCCGAGCGCACCATTCCCAAGCTCGATTACGAGGTGGTGCCCGTCTCCTATGAAGATGCGCCATACGGCGGAGTGGCCTGGTATCAGGACGGCAACCCGCAGACCGGCCGCAAGGGACAGTTCGTCCTCAACACCTACTACCCCTATGGTCTGCAGAGCTGGAACATCAGCACCCTGCTGGCCCATGAGGCGGCGCCGGGCCACCACTTCCAGATCACCATCGCTCAGGAGCTGGCCGCCAAGGATCCCGACTTCCCGCAGTATGTGGCGAACGCCTCCTACACCGCCTATGCGGAGGGTTGGGCGCTCTACACCGAATATCTGGCGGATCACGACATGGGGCTCTATCAGGGACGGGGCCTCTATGATCCGGCGGTGGGAGACGTGAAGGTCGAGGGCTCGTCCGCCTTCAACAACCAGTTGCAATACTTTGGCCGTCTCAACGAGGAGATGCTCAGGGCGATGCGGCTGGTCGTGGATACCGGTATCCACTGGTATGGCTGGAGCCACGATCAGGCTGTCAACTACATGAAGGAGAACTCGGCGCTGGGTGCCGGGGACATCAGCTCCGAGGTGCCGCGCTACATGGCCTACACCGGTCAGGCGACCTCCTACAAGGCCGGCCAGCTGGCGCTGATCCGGATGCGGGAGTCGGCCGAGCAGGCGCTGGGTGGAGACTTTGACCTCAAGGCGTTCCACCACCATGTGCTGGAATACGGCATGTTGCCCATCTCGGTACTGGAGCAGAAGAACAAGCAGTGGATTGAACAGTCGAAGTGATCACAGTTACGGCGCCCGGCAAGGCAACGGGCGCCGCTTTCGATTAGGATACGGCTCTCTGCCAATAACAATGCTACGGACGATTTCCATGGAACAGATTGCACGCGAGATGGCGGCCCACAAGCGGGTGGCGCTGGTGGCTCACGACAACATGAAGACCCCGCTGCTGAACTGGGTGATGCGCCGCAAGGAGGAGCTCAAGCTCCACCATCTCTATGCGACCGGCACCACCGGCACCATGCTCGGCAAGAAGGCACAGCTGCCCATCACCTGCCTCTTCTCCGGCCCCATGGGGGGCGATCAGCAGCTCGGCGCCCTGATTGCCGAAGGGAAGATCGACGTGCTGATCTTCTTCTGGGACCCCCTCAATGCGGTGCCCCACGACCCGGATGTGAAGGCGCTGCTGCGGCTGGCGGCGGTGTGGAATATCCCGGTTGCCACCAATGAAGCGACCGCCGACTTCATCATGGACAGCCCCCACATGCAGCAGGCGTTCAGCGTGCAGATCCCGGATTACGCCGGTTATCTCAAGGCGCGTACCGAGTGATCCGCTGACCCCTCATGCAAAAGGGCCGCAACAAGCGGCCCTCTTTATTGGGGAAATGAATCACTCGTGGAAACCAATCGACACCGGCTTATAGCGCCCGGGCGAGAATGCGCGCCACCCGATCCGGGTCGATATCCTGATGTTCCCCGATCGCGGTACGCCCCACCCGCTTGAGGTTGGAGCAGACCGCCGGAATGCAGCTTTCGCTGAGACCATAGTCAGAGAGCCGGGTGCCCAATCCCATCTTCTGGAAGAACTGCTCGGTACGGATGATCGCCTCTTCAATGCGCAGGGCCTTGTCCTCGCGGGTCGAATGCCACACCCGCTCGGCAAACTGGGCCAGCTTGTCCTGCTTCTGGCTCGCCCGCTCACGGAGCAGTGAGGGGAGCACCACCGCCAGACTCTGGCCGTGATCCAGCCCGTAGAGCGCCGTCAGCTGATGACCGATTGCGTGAGCGGCCCAATCCTGCGGCACCCCGCAACCGATAAGGCCGTTGAGCGCCAGACTGGCGGCCCACATCAGATTGGCCCGCACCTGATAGTTGGCAGGCTCCGCCAGCGCTCTGGGGCCGTTTTCCACCAGCACCTGCAGCAAGCCTTCCGCCAGCCGGTCCTGCACATCGCCCCCCACCGGGAAGGTGAGGTACTGCTCGGTGATATGGATGAAGGCATCCACCACCCCGTTGCCGGTCTGACGGGGTGGCAGGCTGTAGGTGGTCGCCGGATCGAGCACCGCAAATTGCGGCTGCACCAGCGGGCTTCTGAAGGAGATCTTCACATCTCCCCGGCTCACCACAGAGGTGGGGTTGTTCTCAGATCCGGTGGCGGGCAGGGTCAGCACGCAGCCCATCGGCAGCGCCTGGTGCACGCTCGCCTGTTTGCCGCAGATATCCCAAGGATCGCTCCCCTCATAGCAGGCCGCCGCCGCGACAAACTTGGTGCCATCCACCACCGAACCGCCGCCGACCGCCAGCAGGAAGTCGATACGCTCGCGCTTCACCAGCGCCACCGCCTCCATCAACAGCTCGTATCTGGGGTTGGCGCCGATGCCGGAGAACTCCTGCCACGTCCCCCCTGCCAGCGCCCGGGTCAGCTGCTCATAAACGCCGTTCTGCTTGATGCTGCCACCGCCATAGAGCACCAGCAGGCGACTGCCGGGCGGGATGAGCTCAGGCAGGCTGGCGATCTGCCCCTCACCAAAACAGATGCGGGTCGGGTTGGCATATTGGAAGTTGTACACGGCGGGATCCTCGACTTGAACAGAGCGGGGACATTGTGCGCCTGCGATCACGTCAGGTCAAAAACGGGAGCTGGTTATCAGAATGGAGATTGCCGGGCGTTGCAGAGGCATTTTCAGGTATGGCTCTGCTATGGTCTGTCAGGAGGGCGGGTAGCACCCAGGTGATCAGACTCCCCATCACTTTCCCATCCTGCTACCCCCGTCAGTTTTCATCCAATCCCTCGTCATACAGGAAGGTCTGAAATATGAAACTGAAGCATGCATGGATTGCTGGTCTGTTTACCCTCTCGACCACTCTGGTACAAGCCGCCGAGGTCATCGCAGGAGTCGACGTCGCTCCTGGGCAAGCCAGCCTGGCGCAAGAGCTCACGGCGAGTGCCACCGTGACCGCCATCGACCTGGAGACCCGCCAGGTCAGTCTGAAAAACGCAGAGGGTGAAACCTTCGATATCGTCGCTGGCGAGCAGGTTGCCAACCTGCCGAACGTCAAGGTCGGGGACAAGGTCATGCTCAAGTATCTGCAGATACTCGATGTAGAGCTGCTGAAAGGCACCGCAGGCATCAGAAAACGGATCGTGGAAGTGGATGGCGAACGGGCCGGGGCAGATGAGAAACCGGGTGGCGGTGTCGGCATGAAGGTGACCATCTATGCCGATGTCATCGGACTGAACAAACAACAGCAGACGGTCACCGTCAGAGGGGTGGATGAGACCCTGACCATCAAGATCAACAACCCGGAGCAGTTTAACCTGATTGCAGAGGGCGACCAGCTCAAGGCGGTTCAGACCAAAGCCATCGGGATCGGCATCGTCGCTAGCGAATAGTCCCGACCGGGCTGCTCAAACTGCCATGCAAGCGTAATGACGCCCGACTCGCGGCCACATGCGCGGCCACCATATCAAGCGGGAGGCAATATTGTCTCCCGCCTTCCTTACCCAGACCGTTCACTCCCCGAGCCACCATTCAGGGCAAGATCTTGCCTCTTCGCCCCGACTTGCCGGCCAATCCGGCACATCGCCGCCCCTACTTCTGGCCGGTCAGGCGATCCATCGCCTCTTTCAACATCTTCTCTCGCTGCTCGTTGAGCGGCTTGCTCTGCTCCGCCCGCTCCTCGGCGGTCAGCTGCTTGTTGTCGGCGATCGTCTTGAGCTTCTCCTCTATCTCGTTGAACTTCTTGCGATCGAAGCCCAGCGCCTTGTCCACCAGCTGCTGCACCACGCCCCCCTTGTCGGAACTCATATCCAGCGCCGGCGGCAGCTTGTTGTTCTTGGCCAGATGTTCGTAGGTCAGCACCTGCTGGGCCTGACCGGTCATGCGCTGGGTGGAGAGGCTGACCATCTCCTCCCAGCCACCGCCCTGACCGCCACTGCCGGCACTGTTGAGGGTGGCGAGGGCGCGGTTGTTGGATGCGCTCTGGGCAAGCTGCTGGCTGTAGGGTTTGATATCCATGGGGGCTCCAATTCGGTGCGCATCTGCGGCAATGGGCACAGGCTGATCCGGTCACATGGGGCGTCAGGCCCCACCATTACCAATAAAACCAGCAAGTTACAGGCCAACTTGTCAGATGGTGCAAGATCCCGCGCTATGGCGGCGCTCACCACGGCCCCCACGCAAGCAGGCGTCAGAATCATGACTCATCTGCTGCCGGTTCACGCTGTTTTGGCACATTTCACCGTCCGCGCGCCACGGCGCCAGAGAAAAGTCAGGAACAGCAGTTCGATCACAAAACAAACAACCAGCGAGGCATACAATTTTGGCGCACATCACAACCAGCCAGCCGTGTCATGGATGATCTGTTCGTAAAACCAATAACAGGCAGACCAATCTGCCGTGCTCGCTCCGCTGCCAGTTCGGAGTTGCGGCCTCCCCACACCTCATCCCCTCGTCTGACTCTCACTCACCGCAACCTTTCGGGCATAACTATGAAAAAACACACCTTGAGTCTTCTCTCCGCCACCCTGCTCACCCTGCTTGGCACCAGTGCCGATGCCTGTACCGGCCTTATCGTCGGCAAGGGGGCCAGTGCCGATGGCAGCGTAATGATCGCCAGAAACGAGGATTTTGGCGTCAACAACTGGAACAAGTATCTGGCCTTCCACCCGGCACAACAGAACGAGGGCAAGAGCTGGAAACTGGGCAACGGGCTGGAAGTGCCAATGCCCAAGGCGTTCTTCGCCTACTCCGCCATCCACGACTGGGATGCAACAACCAGCGACCCAGCAGGCAAATATTATGAGGAGCGCGGCATCAACGAGTTCAACGTCGCCATCTCGGCTACCACCAGCGCCGAGGTCAACGACAAGGCCCAAAAAGCGGATCCGCTGATCGAGAAGGGGGTCATCGAGGCCATCATCCCGACCCTGATCCTGCCGCAGGCCAAAACGGCCAAAGAGGGGGTCGAGCTGCTCGGCCGCTATGTGGAGCAATATGGCGCCGGTGAGGGCAACAGCCTCTATCTGGCGGATGTGAACGAGGCCTGGCTGATGGAGATTGGCTCCGGCCACCACTGGATCGCGGTGCGGGTGCCGAACGACAGCTACGCCATGGTGGCCAACGGCCTGCGCATCCACGGCGTCGCTCTCGACAGCGCCGATGTGCTGCACTCGCCCAAGCTGCTGGAGTTTGTACGCGAACACAAACTGCTGGATAACGCCGATCCGAAGGATTTCAACTTCGCCAAGGCGTTCGGGGTGATTGCCGATCCCTACAACGTGGATCGGGAGTGGCTCGGCCAGAAAATGCTGACCGCCAGCCAGAAACAGGCGACTCGGCTGGCGCAATATCCACTGTTTATGAAGCCGGATACTCCCATCGCTGTGCCGGACGTGGCCAGGGTGCTGAGCGCCACCTATGACGGCACGCCGCTGGCGGGCAAGGCAGAGCGGCCAATCCGCGTCGATCGCCAGCTGGAATCCCACGTCATCCAGCTGCGCAAAGAGATGCCCAAAGAGCTGCAGGGGCTGATCTGGCAGAGCTACGGCGTGCTGGCCGAATCTGTGATGGTGCCGCTCTACAACACCCTGGAAAACTACCCCCTGCCCTATCGCAGCGGCAGCGACAGCTACTCCGATGATTCCGCCTACTGGCAGTTCCGCAGCCTGACGGCGCTGGCCAACACCAATCCGGACAAATACCTGCCGCTGCTGCGAAACGTCTGGAGCAAGGAGAGCGCCAAGCTCTACAAGGAGGTCGCCGTGCTCGACAAGAGCCTCAAGCAGACCTACGCCAACGACAAGGCCACCGCCATCGGGCTGGCCGCCGACTACTCCTACGGCCAGCTGGAGCAGACCTATCAGATGGCCAAAGATCTGCGCTACAAGCTGATGACGGATCTGACCAAGAGCAGCGAGAAGAAATACTCGGAGGAGGAGTTCAAGAAGATCATGAGCCTGTAATCTGCTCGCCAACGCAAAGAGGCTCCCGAGGGAGCCTCTTTTGTTTCATCCAATGCAGCGATCAGCGGCGGCTGATATTGAGCGGGCCGAAGGTCTGGGCCACCGGCATGATCTCGATGCTGTTGATGTTGACGTGGGCGGGCTGCTGGCTCACCCAGAGCACGGTATTGGCGATGTCTTCCGGCTGGATCGCCTCCACCCCCTGATAGACGGTGGCCGCCTTGGCATCGTCACCGTGGAAGCGGACGTTGGAGAACTCGGTGCCGCCGCACAGGCCCGGCTCCACGTTGGTGACGCGAATGGCGGTACCCGCCAAATCGGCGCGCAGGTTGAGGCTGAACTGCTTCACGAACGCCTTGGTGGCGCCATAGACGTTGCCGCCCGGATAGGGGTAGGTGCCCGCGATGGAGCCGATGTTGATGACGTGGCCGCGATTGCGCGCCACCATGCCCGGCAGCAGCAGGCGGGTGAGCAGGGTCAGGCCGCTGATGTTGGTGGCGATCATCTGCTCCCAATCGTCCAGATCCGCCTTGTGGGCAGGCTCCAGCCCCAGCGCCAGACCGGCGTTGTTGACCAGCAGATCCACTTCGCTCCAGGCGGCTGGCAAACCGGTGATCGCGGCGCGGGTGGCCGCCTTGTCCTGCACGTCGAACACCAGCGGCAGAAACTGCTCGCCCAGCTCGTCAGCCAGCGCGGCCAGCCGCTCGGCACGGCGACCGGTGCCGATCACCTTGTAGCCCGCCTGCACCAGCTGGCGGCTGATGGCTTCACCAAAACCGGACGAGGCGCCCGTTACCATTGCAATCATCTGAACCTCCATATCTACACCGATATCGTTATTTATCTGTTTGAATCTATTCAGATTCATTCATCGCTCAATTCACGTCCGGTCGCCTTGCGCCAGACAAATACCACCAGATGGAGCAGAAACAGGCCCGAGCCCCCCAACGCAAACAGCAGGCCGGTGAGGGCGTTGACCGAGGTGTCGGCGCCGCACCACCACCAGACCAGCCAGCCGATCAGGCCGATGACGAAAGTCTGGATGGCACAGACCGGGCAACGCCCCAGCTTGGCCTTGATGGCGGTAGCAAGACAATTGTCGCAGCTCATCCTGCTCCTCGATGTTGCTCGTTCCACACGGCTAGCATGCCTGCAAAGGCGGCTTGCGAGCCACTCTGCGCCGCTCACGCTCCTCGTCGCTCACCAGCGGCAGCACCAGCCGGTGGGCGTGCTGGTCGCGGCCATAGTAGTCCGCCAGCCGCTGCTGGGGACGAAATCCCAACCCCTGATAGAGCGCCAGCGCCTCTTCGTTGGCGTCCCCCACCTCGAGGCGAATCGCCCCCCAGCCAGCGGCCTTGCCCTCCCGGATCACCTGCTCCAGCAGACGGCGGGCCCAGCCCAGACGGCGCACCGTCCAGCGGATGGCCAGCGCCTGAATGACCAGCCGATCCCAGCCTCTGTGCTCCAGCAGGCAGAGATAGCCCATCAGCTGATGCTTCTCATCCAGCAGCAACAGGGTGCGCCCCTTGGCGTGGGCCAGCAGATAGTGCCAGCGGCTGCGGCCAAAGGCGACTTCGGGGGGAAAACAGTAGCGTTCCAGATTAACGATGGCGCCCAGACCATCTGTTCGGGCCGCACGTACGGTCAACACGGGGAGTCCTTGTTCGGTTATTTATCTTCAGCACCAAAAATGCGACTTGTATCACAAGTTACCAAAGCGTCATATTAGGCACTGTAACCTCTTGTTTCCCCTCGCGCCATTGTCGTGCTTGTCGGTGCATCGAAGCCCACTGGGGATCCTGCCTTTTTTCAGGCAGTCTGATCTGTGGAGCCGAAAATATGAGTACCTATGTCATCGTCGAAGAGCTGGGCGACTGGCCTTACCATGCCGATTATCTGCTGACCGCCCGCACCTATCTGCAACATGGCGTGCCGACCACCGGCGGCCGACCCCGCATCATCAACCTCTGCCGCAATCTGGAGCACCTGAGCGCAGGCTACTACTGCTCGCTGCTGGCCCAGGCCCGCGGCCACCACTGCCTGCCGGGTCTGCAGGCCATCAGCCGACTGCAACCCCAGCAGCCACCGGCCAAGCTGTGGCGCAAGGCACAGGGGTGGCTGGCCCAGCAGAGCGAGGACAGGATCCGGGTGCGCGCCATCTTCGGCCAGTGTGAACAGAGCGAGCTGGCGGGGCTGGCCCGCTACTACTACGGCCTGAGCCAGTTGCCGCTGCAGGAGCTGACCCTCAAGCGCGGCCGTCATGGCTGGTCGGTACGCCAGCAGCAGAGCCTGTCACCGCTGGAGCTGAGCCCAAGCGAAAAGGCACTGATGCTGCACCATGCTCAGGCGCTGGTGGGCACCGGTGATGAGGAGCAGGCGGCGCCGCTCTACCAGCTCGCCATTCTGGTCGATCCCGATGATGGCCGCGCCAGCAGTGATGGGCTGGCGCTGGAGCGCTTTATCCGGGCTGCTGCCGCCCAGGGGATCCGGGCCGAGATCCTGCCACCGTCGGCCATCGAGCGGTTGCCGGAGTTCGACACCCTCTGGCTGCGGGCCGAAACCGCGGTCGGCCACTACACCTTCGAATTTGCCCGCCGTGCCGAGCAGCTCAAGATGCCGGTTATCGACAGCTCCCGCGCCATCCTCGCCTGCAGCAACAAGCTCTATCTCTACGAGCTGATGGTACGCAGCGGCGTGCCCATGCCGCCCACCATGGTGGTGACCCGTCGCGGTCGCCACCATGTGGATGAGCTGGTACAGCGGCTCGGCCTGCCGTTGATGGTGAAGGTGCCCGATGGCGCGCAGGGGCGCGATCTCGCCATGGCCAGCGACGAACAGCAGCTGGCCCGGCTGCTGGACGAAGGGCTGAGCCGCTCCGCCCTGCTCTTGGTGCAGAGCCGGATCCCCGCCGAGTTCGACTGGCGCATCGGTTTTCTCGATGGCTCGCCGCTGTTTGCCTGTCGCCGCTACCGGCCAGAGCCCGGTAACCGCATTCGCCGCCGCAAGCACCCGCTCGACATGAGCCGCATCGAGGCGTTGCCACTGAACGAGGTGCCGGAACGGGTACTGCAGACCGCCCGCCGCGCCGTCCATCAGCTCGGCAATGGCCTCTACGGGCTCGACTTGCGCCAGCAGGGCCGCGACTGCGTGCTGCTGGAGATCGTCGACAACCCCTGGATCCGCGGCGATATCGAGGACAAGGAGGCGCAGGATCTCTACGAGCGACTGGCCCGCGCCTTCCGCCAGCGGCTGGAAAACCGGGGCCAGACCACCGCATAACCCGCCATGACCTTTTCGCCACAATGACAGAGAGGGCCCCGCGATGGGGCCCTCTCTCATATCAAAGCGTACTGCCGCTGACTTATTGCAGGCGGAGGAAACGGCCACTCAAAGGGGGAAGCGCCACCGTCACACTGTCACTACCCAGGGCCAGACTCTCGCCACTTTGCAGATCCACCAGCGCACTGCCGCTGCGCAGCTTGTTGGTCGGCAGGTTGTAGCTGAGCGCCGAGGTAGAGAGGTTGAGCAGATAGACGACTTGCTCGCTCGCCGTCTGCTTGATGTCACCATAGAGGCTGCCGTCGGCCACCAGCTTGACTCGCTCCCCCTGATAGAGGGCGGGATGAGCGGCGCGCATCGCCAGCAGCTGGGCGAGCCACCCTTTCAATTCGGCCTGCTCGCTGTCCGGCACAAAGCCGGTGACACCGGGCACCTTGCCGTCGCTGCGGGCCACATGGTCATCGCACAAACCCTGCGCCGCACAATCACCGCTCACCTGCTTGGCAAAGCCCGGCACCTCGTCGCCAAACTCCTCGCCGTAATAGAAGGTGATGGGGCCGGAGCGGGCCGCCATAAAGCTGAAGGCTGCCTTGTGGCGCAGCCAGTACTCGGCCGGATTGAAGTTGCCGCGCTCCAGCAGATCGCCGAAACGCACCAGATCGTGGTTACCCAGCATCAGGTTCGGCATGGCGTGGCCGGGGTAGTTCTCCACCTTGTTCCAGCTGGCATCGAGCACACTGGCCCCCTGGCCCCCCTTGCCGGACTCCTCCACCGCCAGCGCCTGCACGATGCCGTAGCGCAACGGGAAGTCGAACGCCGAGGCGAGCGCCGGATTGTCGCTGCTGCCGTAAGCCTCGGCACGGATCTCGTCGGCACTCTTCCATACCTCGCCCACCATGTAGCCGAGGGTGCCCCACTGCTGACCGGCGGCCTTGCGTGTCGCGCTGGCTTGCTCCACTTCGCTGCGCATGGCACGCCACTCATTCAGATTGAGCTGATAAGCCTGATCGAGGCGCCAGCCGTCGATACCGTACTGCTCGACCCAGTAACGGGCCACCTCCTTGAAGTAGGCGAGGCTCTCCGGCTTGCTGTAATCCACCAGCTGACCGGGATAACCGGCACCACCGCCGGTGAGAGCGGGCAGACGCCCCTCTGGCGATGGCTTGCTCACACCCACCTTGTTGACGTGGCCAAACACCCCGTCGAGGAATACATAGAGACCGCGCTGGTGCGCCGCATCCACCAGCTGTTTGAGCTTGGCGTTGCTGCCAAAGTTGGGCTCCACGGTGAAAAAGTCGCAGGCGAAGTAGCCGGTGGCATCGAGCTTGTTGTCACCGCCTTGCCCTGCGCAGGAGTCGAATACCGGAGTGAGCCAGATGGCGTTGACGTTGAGACTCTTGATGTGGTCGAGGCTGTCGATGATCCCCTGCAGATCGCCGTTGTGCTGGGAGGGGCCATAACCGACGCCGTAGTTGGCACTGCCGTCACCATCGGCAAACGACTCCACCATCACCTGATAGATGCGCAGGTTGCAGGCGAGTTGATCATCGCCATAACAGGCGCGGTTGTTGACCAGATCGGTACGGTTGGGTACCGGTGGGATTATCTCGCCACCGGAAGAGCTGCTGCTACCGCTACCACCACAGGCCGCCAGTAACAGAGCGGCCCCGAGCAGGCCGCCATAGCGCAACGTTCCTTGTTTCATTGTTATGTTCCCGCTGTGAGAACAGGCGTCTGATACGCCTGTTTTTCACCATGATAGCGAGGCTCACACAGCGGTGTCTGTGACTGAAAACGTTATCTGACTCAACTGGTTAGAGCACGCCTGCCGAGGCAAAACGGTAGTTGAGCGAGAGCCAGTACGAGCGACCCGGCTCGGGGATACGGCCGCTCTGCTCGTAGCCAAGCCCCGCCTGACTGGCGTGCACCGACTTGGAGAGGTGCTCGTAATAGAAGGTGTCGAACAAGTTGTCTACCCCGGCCGAGAGCTGCCATCCCTTGGCAAACTGCCAGGCACCGCTCAGGTTCAGGGTGAAGAAGCCCGGGGTCTCCCCCTGATCCTGACCGGCGACCGTGCCGGACCAGAGATCCACCCGATCCTGCGCCGCCACCGCGCGCCCCAGCAGGGTGAAGTTCAGCGCCTCGTCTGGCTGCCAGCCTAGGGCCAGCTTGCCATCGAGCGGCGGCATCTGGGCCAGCGGCTTGTTGTCGCTGCGGTTTTCCCCATACACCACCGCCAGACCACCATCGAGACGCCACTGCTCGGCAAACTGCCAGCGCCCCTCCAGCTCGCCGCCCCGGGTCTGGGCATCGATGTTGCGCACCTTGTTCGACTTGCTGTTGTAGAGCAGGTAGTCCTTGATGTCGGCGCTAAAGAGGGAGAGGGTCAGATCCAGCTCGCGACTGCGCAAAGCCAGCCCCGCATCCCACTGACGGCTGCGCTCCGGGTTGAGGGTGAACGGGGTGCTGTCCTTGCTGCGCTCCCAGTAGTCCGGCGCACGCTCTGCCTGCCCCCACGCCAGATAGCTGGACCAGCGGGGCGACCACTGATACTCGTAGCGACCAAACCCGCTGTTCAGGGCCAGGGTGTCGCTGTAGAGGGTCTGTTCACCGGCGCCATAGCGGGTGGTCACTACCCGATCCTGCCGGTAGCCTCCTTTGTAGCTATGAGCCCCCTGCTGACGGCCCAGCTCGGCGAAGCCGCCCTGCTGCTCGAAACGCAGGGTGCGCTGGCGATCTTGCGTCGCATAATCGACGCCACCCCGGCTGCGGTGCTGATCCCGGTTGCTGTCGAACCCGGCGGTCAGCAACCAGTCGGCAGGTAAAGCGATGTCGTTGGCCCAGCGACCGCCGCTGTTGCGGCGATCCGGGTTGGAGAGCATCTTCATGCCGCTGTTTTGCCGCAGGCTGAAGTTGTCCATGATGTGGTCGATGTCGTTGTCCCACAGAGTCAGCTCGCTGCGCTGCCAATAACGGGTGATCTCCTCCTGCTTGAGCTTCAACCCGAAGGACTCCCGATCAAACATGGGGCCATCCATGGTGCGGTCCGCATAAGCGGCGCGGGCATTGCTGCGCTCGGCGGTGAGTTCCAGCCAGGTGTGCTCCCCCGGCGTCCAGCCAAGCTGCGCGGTGCCATTCTCGCGGCGATAGAAAGAGCGCACCTTGTTACCGTGACCATCGCGGTAATCGTCGCTATCGGAATGGGTGAACTGACCGCGCAGATAGCCATCGGTCGAACCCGCCGTCATATCCACCATCTGGTCATCGCGGCCAAAACTGCCGTAGAGAGCCGAGGCATCGGCCTTGAGACCCGGCGCGGTGAACTCGGGCCTGTCCCGCTCGAACAGCACGGTTCCCGCCAGCGTGGCCCCCTGCTCGAGGGATTGCGGCCCCTTCAGCACCCGGATCCGGTCAAAAGATTGGGGGAAGACGTAAGCAGTGGGTGGATCCATGCGACCACCGCAGCCGCCAGCCAGCATGCCGCCATCCATCTGCACGTTGAGGCGGGACATCCCCATCCCCCGCAGCACGGGATCGCCGCCCAGCCCCCCTTTACGCACCATACTCATGCCGGTGACATTCTTCAGATAACCGGCGCCGTCGGCAGCGGGCATCGGGGAACCGGGCTTCTTGGGATCCAGCGTCACCTCCAGCGTGCTGGCCGGGCGAGTTGCCACCACCACCATGGGATCCAGCTGTTGAACCGGTTCCTGACCGGCGGCGCCGTGACAGGCGAGCCCGCCCACCAGCAGGGCAAGAGGAGTGCGCATATGACAAGCCATACATTTTCCTTATGTATTTGTTTATTTTGTTTTTTTTCATTAAACCCACCAAACCTTTCACTAGGGGAAAGGTTTACCATCAGGCCGCAAAAAAGGCCTGCGGCGTGAAAGCGGCAAGCCTCTGTCGGGGGAAAGCGAAGGCAGGTTGGCAAAATGTTGCGCAGGTTTTACCCAAGTTCATTCATAAAGGCAAACGGACAAACATTCCAGTAACAGGAATCTGGCGTTGGCTCACAAAAAGCGTGGATTAGCTGAAGGCTTCCCGTTCATCGATGGGGGAGATCAGGTGATAAACCTCGTGGGCAGACAAGGTGCATCCGACAGGCCACTCCAGCTGGTGGTGACGGTTGATGAAGACCCTGGCACAGTGGCGTTCGCTCTCCAGCTTTGCAAACAGCGGCTGACCTCGCCAGGGGGTCAGATCCAGCACGCCCGTGGTGCCATCCGATAACACCACAAACAGGCGCCATCCCTGCACATACTCGACATCGATAAAGACCGGCATCCCTTCGGCTCCGATTGAGATTATTCGCGGCAATTATAAATGGAGTCCCCCCTTCCATTCGCGCTGCGGCTCACATTTTATCCAGCAGCTTATTCTGCACTCAGTAACCGGTCGAGTTCACACTTTTAGATAAGCGATATGTTAATTGCCTCTTTTGGCAAGATAGAGTGCAACCTTATCCGCATCTGCCTGTCATAAAAGCACAACAAATAAAAAAGCGTCTGTGGACAGACGCTTACAGGCCCAATCAGGAACAAACATGACAGCTCTAAAACAGCGACTCGGCCCGTTTTGGCCCTTCGCCATCTTCTGCGCGCTCGCGCTCTTCTCTCTCTCTTTCAGTCGAATTGCCCTCGGTGTCTGGCAACTGGAACGGGTGGATGCCGTGGCCGGTTGGCAGGAGATGCTGCTGCAAGGGATCCGGGTCGATTTTGCGACCCTCTGCTGGGTCTGGGGCGTCCCAGCCATGCTCACCCTGCTGCTGGCAGGCCCCCACGCCATCGGTCGCGGCTGGCTGCAACTGATGCGCGTGTGGCTGACCGTCGGGTTCTGGCTGATGCTGTTCCTCGAGATCTCCACCCCCTCTTTCGTCACCGAATATGGCGTGCGCCCCAACCGCCTCTATGTGGAGTACCTCATCTATCCGAAAGAGGTGCTCTCCATGTTGTGGGCGGGCCGCAAAGCCGAGCTGCTGCTGGCAGTGCTCTTCAGTGGCGCCGTGCTGGCCGGTGGCTGGTGGTTGAGCGGCCGTCTGGTGCGTGGCCTCAGCTTCCCGCGCTGGTATCTGCGTCCGGCCTTCGCCCTGCTCATTCTGGCCATCGGTTTTCTCGGTGCCCGCTCCAGTCTCGGCCACCGCGCCCTGAACCCGGCCATGGTCGCCTTTGCCGAGGATCCGTTGGTCAACTCGCTCACCGTCAACTCCGCCTACTCCCTCTTCTTTGCCATCAAGCAGATGGGTGCCGAGGAGGATGCCAGCCAGTTTTACGGCAAGATGTCCGAGCAGAAGGTGCTCGACATCATGCGCAAGGAGAGTGGCCGTCCGGCCAGTGATTTCAACTCCGATCTGCTGCCCAGCCAGACCTTCAATGAGGCAAGCTTCCAGGGCAAACCGAAGAATCTGGTGATCCTGCTGCAGGAGAGCCTGGGTGCCCAGTTTGTCGGCTCCCTCGGTGGCCTGCCGCTCACCCCCAACATCGATGCGCTGTCGCAGCAGGGCTGGGCGTTCGAGCAGCTCTACGCCACCGGCACCCGCTCGGTACGCGGTATCGAGGCGGTACTGACCGGCTTCACGCCGACCCCGGCGCAGGCGGTGGTCAAACTCGGCAAGAGCCAGACCAACTTCTTTACCATCGCGGATCTGCTCAAACAGCGGGGTTACGACACCAGCTTTATCTACGGGGGCGAGAGCCACTTCGACAATATGCGCAGCTTCTTCCTCGGCAACGGCTTCACCACCATCGTCGAGCAGAAGGATTTCGACAATCCGGTGTTCAAGGGCTCATGGGGCGCCTCCGATGAGGATCTGATGGCCAAGGCCGACGAGACCTTCAAGGCGCTGCACAAGGAGGGCAAACCCTTCTTCAGTCTGGTATTCAGCTCCAGCAACCACGATCCGTTCGAATTCCCGGACAACCGCATCGAACTGTTCGAGCAACCCAAGCAGACCCGCAACAACGCGGCCAAGTATGCGGATTACGCCATCGGCGAGTTCTTCAAGAAGGCGAAACAGTCCGAATACTGGAAGGACACCCTGTTCCTGGTGATCGCCGACCACGACAGCCGGGTCGGTGGTGCCAGCCTGGTGCCCATCCCCCGCTTCCATATCCCCGGCGTCATCGTCGGTGACGGCATAACGCCGAAGAAGGATCCACGCATCGTCAGCCAGATCGACATGGCGCCGACCCTGCTCTCCCTGATGGGGATCAGTGCCGACTACCCCATGCTGGGCAAGGATCTGACCCGCATGCCTGCCGACTGGCCGGGGCGCGCCATCATGCAGTACGACAAGAACTTCGCCCTGATGCGCGGCAAGGATGTGGTGATCCTGCAACCGGAACGCGCGGCGGAAGGCTATGTCTACGATGATGCCAGCGAGAAGCTGACCCCGGCAGCGCAACCGGACGCCTTGAAGGAGGATGCGCTTGGTTTGGCGCTGTGGGGCAGCATGGCCTATCAGAAGAGTCTCTATCAGACGGCCAAGGATGAACGCACCGCCGCCAATTGAGCCGCCCGTGCTGATTCAACCGATAGCAAAATAGAAAAAACCGCCAGCTGGCGGTTTTTTCCATCTCCCCATACTGCCGGCCCACAGGCCATTATGGCTGGGGAAAGCAGGGCAGGGAGCGGCTGAACTTGTGCTCGAACACCAGCGAAGTTTCGAGGTGCACCACCTCCTCGCGGGAGGTGAAGTGGTCAAAGACGAAGTTACGCAGGTGCTCGGTGTCGGAGACACACAGGTGCACCAGAAAATCATCCTTGCCCCCCATGTGGAACAGGCTGATCACTTCGGGCAGCGCCAGAATGGCATCGCGGAAGGCATCGATGATCTGGCGGCTGTGACGGGCCAGTTGCAGGGAGACCATGGCCTGAATGTGGCCACCCAGGGCCTGATAATCCACTTCGCAGTGAGCGCCCTTGAGCACGCCATCCTGCTGCAACTTGCGCACCCGCTCCAGACAGGTGGAGGGGGCAACGCCCACCAGCGCGGCCAGATCCTTGTTGGTCATGCCCGCATCCCGAAACAGATGGGCCAGGATATCCAAATCCAGTTGATCCAGGTTTCTCATCTTAACTCCTTGAACCGCTCAATTTTTTAGACTCTGCCCGTAAACCGGGGCAAACACAACGGCCATTGACATCCCCCCTGCCCCGCCTATCCTTGGCGCCATTCACCGGCCGCGGCCCTGCGGCCACCACGCGAGGATCCGCCATGCACCCGTTTCACCCCTTCTGGAGCCTTGAGGTTCCCCGTGTCGATGGCCAGTTACTGCTGACTCCCTGCCCCGGCACCCAGCAGGTGCCGCTGACCCTGGCGCTCGATCAGCTGCGGTTGGCCGGTGCCCACGGGGTGGTGACCCTGATGACGAGCGCCGAATTGATCCGACTCGAACTGGCGCCGCTCGGCCAGCAGGTCGAGCACGAAGGGATGCGCTGGTTCCATCTGCCCATCGAGGATGATCTGGCCCCCGACGCTACCTTCGAGGCCGCTTGGCAACAGGCACTGCCGCAGTTGCGCGAGCTGCTGGGGGATGGCAAGCATCTGGTCATCCACTGCAAAGGGGGCAGCGGTCGTACCGGTCTGGTCGCCGCCGCGCTGCTGATGACCTTCGGCCAGCCACAGCAAGAGGCGATGGCCGCCATCAAGGCCCACAGACCCAAGGCGTTCACATTGGCCTGCCACCGCCAATGGCTCGACCAGCTGGCCGAGCGGCTGGAGCAGCGCGACTGACTACTTGCCCCCTTGGTCGTAGGTGAAGACCTTGCCAATATCCTCCACCCGATAGCTGGTGAGCTGATAGACGTAGTAGTTGAGCCAGTTGGCAAACAGCAGATGACCATGGCTGCGCCAGCTGGCGCGCGGGGTCTGGCCCGGATCGTTATTCGGGTAGTAGTTGACCGGAATGGCCGGGTCGAGCCCCGCCGCCAGATCCCGCTGATACTCCCCGTCCAGCGTCAGGGCATCGTACTCCGGGTGCCCGGTGACAAACACCTGACGACAATCCTTGGTTGCCGCCAGATAGACCCCCGCCTCTTCTGACTCGGCAAAAATCTGCAAGTCGGTGTGAGCACGAATAAGATCACCATCAAACGCCGCGTAACGGGAGTGGGGCGCGACGAACTCGTCGTCGAAACCGCGCAGCAGCGGCTCATGCTCGTCGAGGCGATGGTGGCGGTAAACCCCGGAGAGCTTCTCGCCGTGGGTCTGCTTCTCCATGCCATAGAGCGCCTTGAGCGCCGCCTGTACCGCCCAGCAGAGGAACAGGGTGGAGGTGACATGCTGATGAGACCACTCGATGATCTCGACGATGCGTGGCCAGTAGACCACCTCCTCGAACTCCACCAGCCCGAGCGGCGCCCCGGTGATGATCATGCCGTCGTAGTTGTTGCCACGCACCTGCTCAAAGTCGTGATAGAAGTTCTCAAGATGCGCCTGTGGCGTGTTTTTCGACTCCCTGTCATCGATGCGCAGCAGATCCACATCCACCTGCAGCGGCGAGTTGGAGAGCATCCGCATCAGCTGGATCTCGGTCTCAATCTTCTTGGGCATCAGGTTGAGGATCAACACCCGCAGCGGGCGGATGTTCTGGGTGACGGCCCGGGATTCCGTCATCACGAAGATGTTCTCCTGCCCCAGCACTTCGGCGGCGGGTAACTGATCCGGGATCTTGATCGGCATGCTTACTCCCTGTACTGCATCGGTAAATATGTCTGGACATCCAGAAGCCTATAATAAAGCTCCCGCCCTGTCATCAGATACCTTTTGTATTCACCCCCGCCTTTGACTAGCATACGGCTCAGTGTCTCTCCTGCTTCCAAGATAATGACCGGTATCAAGATTTCCGTAGATCGACTGCAAGTCGGCAACTATGTCTCCCTGCCACTGGGGTGGCGCGAACACCCGTTCCTGTTTTCCAGCTTCAAGATCAAAAGTGAAGAGGAGATCGAGCTGATCCGCCGGCTCGGCCTGAAACTGGTCACCATCATTCCCGACAAGAGCGACGTCCCGCCAAAACCCCTCAGTCAGGTACAGCCTCAGCCACAAGAGAGCTCGGACGCCGCCCAGCGGCAGGCCCAGATGCAACAGGAGAAGGATCGCCGCATCGAGCAGTTGCAACAGTACCGCCGCGATCTGCAGCAGTGCGAGAAGCAGTTCCAGCAGTCGCTGGCGCAGGTGCGCAGCGTGATGAGCAAGATCCAGTCCCGCCCCCTCAACGCCATCGGCGAGGCGCAGGAGCTGATCAACGCCATGACCGAGCAGTTGCTCGCGGTGGACGAGATGGTGCTCCATCTGGTCTCCGACGGCGAGGATGGCAACAACCTCTACTTCCACTCCCTCAACGTCAGCGTGCTCAGCATGCTGCTGGCCAAGGAGTGCTGCATGTCAGCCGACCAGATCCGTCAGGTCGGCATGGGTGCGCTGTTCCACGATATCGGCAAGCTGAAGATCCCGAGCCAGATCCTGCGCAAGACCGAGCCGCTGACCAAGCCGGAGCAGAACCTGATGGCCCAGCATCCGCGCTACGGCCTCGACCTGCTCAATCTGGCCAAGGATTTCCCCGCCGAGGCGAAGGGGATCGTGCTCCATCACCACGAATATCTCGATGGCAGCGGGCCGGAAGGGCTCAAGGGTGGCCAGCTCGATCCGCTCACCCAGATGGTGTCGCTGATCAACGAGTACGATAACCTCTGCCACATGCAGGCCAAGGTGCCCTACTCGGCCCTGAGCGGCCTCTACAAGCAGCGCAAGGCGCAGTTCAATCCGGAGTACCTCAGCATGCTGATCCGGTTGATGGGGATCTATCCCCCCGGCAGCGTGGTACAACTCTCCAACGGTCAGGTCGGGCTGGTGATGTCGGTCAACGCCTCGCGCCTGCTCTATCCCTCGGTGCTGGTCTATGATCCGCGCATTCCCCGTCAGGAAGCGGCCATCATCGACCTGCAGCAGGCCGAACTGTCGATCGCCAAGGTGATCCACCCCAAACGGCTGCCGCCCGCCGTGTTCGAGTATCTCAATCCGCGTACCCGGATCAGCTACTACTTCGAGCACAACAAAGCCTGATTGTGCTGGCCCCAGGCCAACCATTGTCACCCGTTTCACCCAAGGAGCCCGCCATGCGTATCGAGATCATCAGTACCGGAGACGAAATAGTGACGGGTCTGGTGGTGGATACCAATGCGGCCTGGCTCAGCGCACTGCTGCTGGAACAGGGGTGGCAGGTGCGCCGTCGCCTGACGGTAGGGGACAACCTCGCCGACCTGAAAAGCGTGCTGCAGGAGAGTGCCAGCCGCGCCGAGGTGGTGCTGGTGTGCGGCGGGCTCGGGCCCACTGCCGACGACCTGACCGCTCAGGCCGCCGCCGAGGCCTTCGCCCAGCCGCTCATCCTCTTCCCAGACTGGCTCGCCACCATCACGGCCCGCTACGCCAGCCGTGGCCGCCCGATGGCACAGAGCAATGCCAAGCAGGCCTGGCTGCCACAGGGGTGCGAGCTCCTCGACAACCCGGTCGGTACCGCCTGCGGCTTTGTGGTGCGAAGTGGTCAGAGCCAGCTCTTCTTCACCCCGGGCGTGCCGTTCGAGTTCAAGCAGATGGTGCGCGAGCAGATTCTGCCGCGTCTCAAACAGCTGGCCGGTGCACAGATCGATACCGAGCTGCGTCGCTTTTACACCTTCGGCGTCTCGGAATCGGCCCTCAGCGATATACTGGATGCCGCCCCCTGGCCCACCGGCATCGAGCTCGGTTACCGCTCCGCGATGCCCCTTATCGAGCTGAAGCTGATCGGCCACGGCGCCAGCGCCGCAGACATGGAGAGCGCCGAGCACCGGCTGCTGAACAGGATCCGCCCCTGGCTGATTGGCAGCGGAGATACGGAGCCGGCGCAGCAGATCCTCGCGCTGCTGCAAGGCAAACCGCTGGCTCTGCTGGAGGGGGAGAGCGGCGGCGCACTACTGGCGCTTTGTCACGGCCATCACCGGCTGGAGGCCAACTTCAGTACGCAACTGGCCGATGAGCTGGCGCAACTGCCGACAACCGATGCGGACCTGCAACTGACCATAGGGCGAGAGGGCTCTGAGGGTGTACCACTGCTGCTCTGCGCCGATGGCCAGCAGATTGGCCAGACGCTCAAGGTCAGCCACCCTGACCCGGAGAGCCGCCGCAAGATCCTCGCCTTTGCCGCGCTCGACATGCTGCGTCGCCATCTGCTGGGTGAGCCGGTGCTCGGCGATTACCTCACGTTGACCAGAACGGCGCAGCGCAGCTGATAGCCTACCCCCGCCAGCGCTCCCTATGTCGCTGGCAGGGATCCCCTGCCGCGATCCGGCGAACCACCCTGCCCCATTGCCGAACAACGCCCGAATTTATCCGGCCATCATCACCGATTTGACCTCAATCCATTGACCATTCAGAAGAAATATCTGAATACTGCCCACTCTCAAGATTGACGACTCGCTTTATTAATCACTGAGAGATTAAATGACAGTAGAGGGGGGAAAAACGCGTACCCCTCTCCCACCTGGCAAGGAGATACGGTGTTAAGCAAAGAGTGGCTGCTGCTATCAAACGACATGGAACTGGTCTGCCTGCGGATTGCCGCCGGTCTCACCAAACCGGTCACGGAACAGGATGTGCAAGCTCTGCTGCTCGCTTCCAACTGTCGCCGCTATCAGCCGCTGAATGAGGGGATCAAACAGGCCATCAGCCTGCTCAATACCCTGCTCACCAACCCTGCCGCCCCCGTGCCCGCCAGCCCGATCCCTGTAGGTAAACGTCAGGATGCCCGACTCGCCGTGATGATAGAGAAGGATCGCATGAGTGCAATCGCCCAGATCACCGCCGACTGGGGGGGAAAGTATGTGACTCTGGAACAGCTGCAAGAGGCGATCGCCCTCAGCGAGATCAAACAGGGGGTCAGCGAGCAGCTACTCACCGCTGCCATCCAATCGGCCAAAGAGGCAGCCCCCGGTACTCTGCTCAAGCTGGTCATTGCCCGTGGCCAGCCTGCCGTCAATGGTCAGGACACCCGCTACGAGCGGCTGGTGGAGACCCCGGCCGAGCGGATCCTCAAACCGCAGGAGCTGGATCATGGCAAGGTCGACCTGCGGGATCTCGGCTCCCTTGTCACCGTCAAAGCCGGTGCTCCGCTGATGCGCCGTCATCCGGCCACCGTCGGGGTGCCCGGCTTTACCGTGACCGGTCAGGATCTGCCCGCCAAAGATGGCAAGGACAGCCCGATGAGCGCAGGCGAAGGCACTTATATCTCTCCCGACGATCCCGACCTGCTGATCGCCAGTCGCGCGGGACTGCCCTGTCAGGAGAAGGCGGGCATGAAGGTGGACGAGGTACTCAGCGTCAAGCAGGTGGATGCCCGTCACGGTCACATTGCGTTTGAAGGGGGATTAATCGTCAGCGGTGACGTCAACCCCGGCATGAAAGTGCGGGTCAGCGGCGATATCGTCATCGGCGGCTTTATCGAAGGGGGCCTGATCGAGGCTGGTGGCAGCATCACGGTACGCCACGGCATCATTGGCCGCCGCAACGAACAGGGGGAGTACCTCTGCCAGCTCAATGCCCAGGGGGAGATCCACGCCAGCTACGCCCAGTATGCCCAACTGGAAGCGGGGGGCGATATCCAGATCCAGAGCCAACTCAGCCACTGCTACAGCCGCAGCGGACAAGATATCAAGGTGGGCGATAGCAACATGCGCAAAGGCAATCTGCTGGGGGGTACCTGCATTGCCAATCGCCTGATCATGGCGCCGAGTCTGGGTGCCGAGGCCGCCAACCATACCCGGCTGCAGATCCTCGGCGGCTACTTCACCCACAAGGAGCAGGAGCACCAGCTCAAGTTGCGCCAGCTGGAGTGTCAGGCCCAGCTCGACAAGATCAAAGCGCTGGTGATGAAACTGCTGCAACTGCCCAGCGACAAGCGTAACCCGGAAACCCTGCGCAAAATCAAACCGATCCGGGATCACCATCTTGCCGAGCTGACCCTGATCCACGAGCAGCTCACAGCAAATTCTGAAGAGCTGCAAAACTTGATGGCACAAATGGAGGTTATTGCCACCCAACACCTCTTCTCCGGCATAGAGGTCGAGATGGCCAGCTTCAAGCGCAGGGTCACCATCACCCGGGGCCCCACTCGCCTGGCCATCCACGACGAAGCACTGGAGATGACCCCGTACGAGGGGCACAGCTAAAGCAAGACCAGCCCGTCGCCCGTGATCCCGCCGCCGATTTTCGCTACACTCGCCACTTCCTTGGCCCCACCGGGCGGGCCACCCAGACTCAGGTAGTGAGAGATGTACAAGCTGATCGCATTGGATATGGATGGCACCCTGCTCAACCCGCAGGGCCAGATTACTCCCCGCACCCACGCCGCCATCAGCGCTGCGCGCGCCAAAGGGGTTACTGTGGTACTGGCCTCCGGCCGCCCGCTGGAAGGGATGAGCCGCTATCTGGCCGAGCTCGGCCTCACCACCGAAGATGATTACGTCATCTGCTACAACGGCGCCCTGGTGCAACAGGTGGCCGATCAGCGCATCATCCGCAGCCAGCTGCTGACCGGCAGTGACGCCAGCGCCGTCGCCAGACTGGCTGACGAGCTGGAGGTGAACGTTCACGGTTTCTCGGTCACCCAGGGCCTGATCAGTCCCCGTGTCAGCACCTACACCGAGCACGAATCCCGCCTGATCGGCATGCCGATCAATCTGATCGACTTCGCCACCCTGCCTGCCGACGAGCAGATCATGAAGGTGATGATGATCGACGAGCCGCCCCAGCTCTCCCGCGCCATCGAGCAGCTGCCTGCGGAGCTCTATGAGCGCTATACCGTGGTACAGAGTGCTCCCTTCTTCCTCGAGTTCATGCACAAGCACAGCAACAAGGGAACCGGCGTTGCCGCGCTGGCCGAGCACCTTGGCCTGACCGCCGGGCAGGTGATCTGCGTCGGAGATGCTGGCAACGACCACCACATGATCGAGTACGCTGGCCTTGGGGTTGCGATGGGCAATGCCACTGACGAGATCAAAGCTCTCGCCCAGCACACCACAGCACGCAACGATGAAGATGGCGTTGCCCGGGTGATCGAGCAGTTCGTGCTGAACGTCTGATCGCTTCGGCGCCGCCGCTGCGCCCGCGGCGGAAAAGAGAACGGGGAGGCTGTCAGCCTCCCCGTTTTTTTGTCTGGTTAGTTATCGATGTGCTTAGCTGCAATCAACCCGTATCACTGGTTCGCCAAGCACTGGGTATGGGATCCCGGCTGCAGATAAGGTATCAGCAGCGGAGCCATCCCCTTGAGTACTTGCACCGGCAGCGCCGAGGTGAAGCGGAACTTGTCGGACTGGCTACCCGGCACATAGGCGGTCAGGGTACCGAAGTGATCCTCACCCAGATAGAAGACGAAGGTCGCGGTACGGTTGCGCGCCAGCGAGCTGGTCACGTTGCCATAACGGCCCACGGTCTCAATCCGGTTATCCCCGGTCCCGGTCTTGCCACCCATTTGCAGCACAGTGCCATCAGGCAGGGTAAATGCCCCGGCGATACGTCTTGCCGTACCCCCTTCCACCACCTTGGAGAGCGCATTACGCAGGGCGGTCGCGACCTCAACAGGCAGAACCCTGGTGCCTTCGGCATGGGTCGGTTCGAACTCGGTCTCGAAAGGCGTCCCCTTGGCGAACGAGAGGTGCTCGATACGCAGGGTCGGCGAACGGACTCCGCCATTCTGGATAATCCCCATCAGCTCGGCCAGCGCAGCCGGGCGATCACCTGAGCTGCCCAGAGCCGTCGCCAGCGAGGGCACCAGATGGTCGAACGGATAACCGAGCTTGGCCCAACGCTGATGAATATCGAGGAACGCCTCAACCTCCAGCATGGTGCGGATCCGGCTGTCACGGGCACTGCGATGGCGGGTCTTGAACAGCCAGCTGTAGACCTCCTGGCGCTCGTCACGGCTGGCCGCCACCGCATCGGCAAAGGTCGCCTTGTCAAACTCCTTGAGATAGGCCAGCAGCCACAGCTCCAAGGGGTGCACCCGGGCGATATAGCCCTGATCCGGCAGTGAATACTTGCCAGGGCCATAGCTGACATAGAGCTGATTGATCCGCTTCGCGCTCAGCTTCTCCCGCGGCAACCGTTCCGCCAGGAAGGCGGCAAAGGTCGCCTCATTGGCATCCGGCATCAGGTAGCGGTGAACCGCAGCCAGACGCACCGCGCTCGGCTTGAGTCCGTCGAGGAAGGTATCGAGCTGCTCCTCGGGGGTCTTGCCGCGATATTTGCGCCAGAAGCGCAGCAGATAGGTCTGCCCCTCTTTGTCGGCAAATTTGGCCAGATACTCCTGACGACGGGGATCCTTGTCATCCTTGAGCAACTGGGCACGATTCCCCTCCTTGTAGAGGCTGTAGCGCACGATATCGCGCATCAGCCGCACAAACGGCAGGTTGATGGACTCGCGCAGCGCATCGCGGATGGGGGGAATACGCCCGTTATCCTCACGGCGGAAGTTGTTGAAAGTGTGCATGCCACCACCGGTAAAGAACCCTTCGTTGGGGCTGGCGGAGTATTTGCGATCCAGCGCCGCGTCCAGCATCACCGGCAGGCTCTTGTCCTGAGCCGTCATCAGATAGGAGATGGCCCAGCGGCTGAGGTTGTCCTGAGAGGCCGACGCGAGTTTGCGCAGACTATCGGGCGACATGCCCGCATAGTTGTCGTGCAGCTCGGCCACGATCTCCAGATAGGTGGTCAGCACCCGCAACTTGGCGGTTGAGCCCAACTCCAGCTTGGAACCTTCGTTGATATCGAACGGTTGATCGGTGTTGTCAGTCTGCACCCGCACCTTGAACCCTTCCGGCGACTTCTCGAACAGGGTGAAGCTGTAGCGCACATCGCCCGTCTTCTCCGGCGAGAGCAGACGCTCACCAAACAGCCCGACCTGAGCGGCAAACGTCGGGTCGGCCAGCTGTTGCAGGTAACGGGAGATTTCGTTCTGCAGCGGCATGTTGAGGCTGGTATCGGCCGTCAGATCCATCCGGTCGAGGTCATAGAGCTGCACCCCGAGCTGACGGCTCAGGCGAGTGCGGGCAACCTGCAACCCCTTGTTGTTGTTCACCCGGGTGATGGCCGGGGACTGCAGGAAGTCACGGAACGAGATCTTGGCTTTGAGCGCCTCCTCCATCAGCGGTGGCGTGATCATCCCCTCCTGCACAAACAGGCGCAGATAGCTGTCGGTCAGATCCGCGAGCGATTCACGACCCTGCGCCAGATAGTAGGAGGGACGGCGGTGCGCAATCATCAGCGAGACCACCTGACGCAGGGCAAGCCCCTGCTCGGCGAGCGGTGCATTCTGGTTGCGGGCGGGATCCAGCAGACGGTTCACGTCATCGACGTTGGCACCAAACCAGACCCAGAGCCCATCCCCCAGACCATGCACCTCACCATATCCCGGCGCAGCCGAGAGCGGCACCGAGTTGAGGTAGGCCCAGGCGACCAGCTTGCGCGCTTCGAGGGTTTCCGGCCCGAGACGATAGGCCCGCACACTGGCAGAGGCCATCTGGCGGATCTTCTCGGTCGGCGACAGGGTCAGACCATCCGGCGAGTGGCGATACTTCTCCACCTGGGTCGCCAGGGTACTGCCACCGGCAGATTGATCCTGCATATCAAGCGCCTTGCCCACCTGGGAGAGCGCCGCCTTGGCAAAACGGGGCCAGTCGACTGCCGGGTTGGCCAGCGGCTCCTCATTGCTCAGCAGATCGCGGTTCTCGATAAACAGCAGCGACTGGATGACGAGCGGCGGAATGGAGTCAAAATCCGGATAGTGGTGGGTCGGATACTTGAATTGATAGAAGGGCTCGGCACGGCAATCGTGCAGCGTCAGTCCGGCCTGTACCTTCTCGGTATAGGGCACGAAGAAGCCACGACTGGCGTAGTCATAGAGTGCGTCGGAGAAATGCACCTGTTTGCTGACTTCATAGCCCCGTTGTAGCAGACGCTCCTGCATCATCGGCAGTTGCACATAGCCGAGCCGCTTGTCGAACGGGCCATCCTCAGGGAAGGCGATCTGCTTGCTCTGGCCTGGCTCGACCTGATAGGTGAGCTTGGCGGCATAGCGGGAGATCTCCTGAGACTGCAGCTTCGAGGTTTTCATCTCATAGCCAACCAGAGCGATCACCGCCCCCAGGCACAATAAAAAGAGAAAACAGAACAGCCAACGCCACCAGGGACGGCGCTTGCGCTTTGGGTTCCCGTCCGTGGTCTGGACAGATGAATCTTGAGATGCCACTTGTGTCAAATCCGTCTGTTCTGATGCGCCCATATCAGCCCCACCATGGTTGCGCAATTTATTGTGTTTCACTCAAGCTTAGTCTTTTCAAGTCAATGGCTTGAAACTATTGACCGCTTTGTAGTGATGGTAACAGGGCAATTCTAAAAAGGGGAGCCGATTGTTGCAGGAGTGGCAGAGATCCGAGCTGATAACAAAACACCGGCCAGTGGCCGGTGTCTCTTGAGCGAAAGCGGAACGCTTACTTGTGAGAGCTCATGCCCTTCAGTTTGGTGCTCAGCTCTTTACGCTCTTTGGAGAGCTCGGCGTTCTTGATGATGTGATCATCCACGCGCTCTTCATAGTCGGTACGCATGTTGGCAATGATCGCCTGCACATCATCAATGCTCATGCCCGGCTTGATGTAGTCGCTCAGGTTGTCGAGCAGCAGTACGCGCTTCTGGTTGTCACGGATCTTCTTCTCGTTATCCGCGATTTCACGCTTGAGTTTGTTCTGGCGACGGGACATACGCACATATTCCAGTACATCGCTGAAGGTGGACTTGTTTACTTGTTCCATATCGATACCACTGACTTAAGGTTGATAAAAACTGGCCAAGTTACACCTGAAACCCGGCAAACGCGGCGCGGGACAGGCAAACTCAAGATGCCCTTACTCTACCGAGTTATAAGCGAGATACAACCCTAATCACGCGCCATGAGCCGAGTTTGGCCAAAAGTAAACCAGTTCAAACTGGTTGAGGAACGACCAGAAAAGGGCAGGATTTATAGACAAAATAGCAAGGAGTGAGGGCTTTTTGGCCCAAGATGATAAAACCAAGACTTAAAAACGTCACATAGCAAAAAGGCCTTCCCGGTCAGGAAGGCCTTTCAAATTAGTGGCGGAGCGGACGACCGCTCTAAATCAGTCCGGCACACTCCAGAAACATCCATAAAACCAATCAAAATCACAAGCTTACATTAAATATTTGTACATCACCGTCCAATTACACCTAACCACAGCCAGTGCAAAGTGGCATACTGCATGGCACACCATGCTTTTATCAAGGATCTGTTATGGCACTCCTCTCTGATGCGAAAGCGCGTAGCATCAAACCCGACGATAAGCCGATACCACATGGAGGGATCACCGGTCTCACTCTGCATCCATCCACCACAAAAGGGCGTGGGAAATGGGTATTTCGCTATGTCAGCCCTGTTACCGGCAAGCGCCGTAATGCTGGGCTCGGTATCTACCCTGAAATCTCGATTGCCGAGGCGGGCAACCAGGCTCGCCTGATGCGTGAGCAACTGGCCAGGGGACTAGACCCCTTGGAGATAAAGAAAGAAGAAGCAAGTAAGCCTGCGATACCCACTGTGGAAATCGCTGCTCGTCAGGTGCACGAGCAGTTGTTACCCGGCTGGCGTAACCCCAAGCATGGGAAGCAATGGATCTCGACCCTGGAGCAATATGCCTTCCCGATCATCGGTCGGCAGCCCATCAACGCCATCACCCCGGCACATATCGCCAGTGTACTACAACCTATCTGGCTGGAAATCCCGGAAACAGCCACCCGCGTGAAGCAGAGACTTCATGCTGTGATGGCCTGGGCATGGGCTCATGGCTTCTGCCAAGCAAACCCTGTCGATGTCGTGGATAAGCTTCTGCCATTACAACCCAGTAAAGCAATTCGCACTCAGCACCAACCTGCGATGGATTGGCGAATACTGCCAGCGTTCTATCAACAGTACTTGGCCAATGCAGAGCGCTTCGATGTCAGTCGTGCCTTGCTCTCATTCGTGATCCTGACCGCTTGCCGCTCTGGTGAGGCGAGAAGTATGCGATGGAATGAGCTCGACCTTGATGCCGGGATCTGGACTATTCCAGCTGACAGGATGAAGACGCAAGTCGTGCACCGCATTCCGTTATCTCTTCAAGCTATGGCTGTATTGGAGAAAGTGCAGGGGCTTCATGGTGAATGGGTCTTCCCTTCCCCACGTAAACAAGTACCACTCACCGATATGGCTATGACTACCTTGCTCAGAAGAGTCGAGGCTCCCAGCACGACGCCTGGACGCTTGGCTACTGCTCATGGCTTTCGCTCAACGTTTCGGGACTGGTGCAGTGAAAAGGGCTACCCCAGGGACTTGGCTGAGCGAGCGCTCGCGCATCTCATCCAGAACAAGGTAGAAGCCGCCTACCACCGTACTGACTTACTGGATCAGCGCCGTCCAATGATGGATACCTGGGCTGAATTTGTATCCGGCAATTCACCAACTGAATAGGAAGGAAGCGGCCATCTGGCCGCTTCCTTCTATGTTATTTTTTTAGCTTTTTCTTAGCAGTTGATGACGTATTGCCAAACCACAAGGGACAGAAAAATTCATTCCCCCTGAAATTAATCCTAGATTAATCCGGTCTTGTTATCCTTGAGCATTCACAACAATACAAGGAAAAAAAATGAAACTGACCGTCAACCCCTTGGTAGCAGCAATCCTGTTCAGCCTGCCGAGTTTTTCTGTGTTAGCCGATGTGAATCTGTATGGCCCTGGTGGTCCGCATACTGCACTGATTAAGGTTGCCGAAGCGTTTCAAGCAGAGACTGGCGTTAAAGTGAATGTGCGCTTTGGCCCTCAGGCAAGCTGGAATGACCAAGCAAAAGAAAATGCCGATATCCTGTTCGGTGCCTCAGAGCAATCTGCTCTGGCGATTGCTACTGAGCACGCAGACAACTTTGATATTCATAGCATCACGCCTCTCTACTTACGTCCGGCAATCATTCTGGTCAAAAAGGGGAACCCTAAAAATATCCAAGGTTTAGCTGATCTAGCAAAACCAGGAGTAGGTATTGTTGTTCCGAATGGTGCTGGTGTCAGCAATACATCAGGTACCGGTGTTTGGGAAGATATGATTGGCCGTACCGGGGATATCAATCTCGTCGCTAACTTCAGAAAAAATATAGTACTGTTCACTCCTAATAGCGGCGGGGCTCGAAAGGCTTTCTTGGAAGACCCAAAGGTTGATGCCTGGGTTACTTGGGCTGATTGGGCCAAGAGCAACCCTGATTTTGGTGATGTCGTAGAAATTGAGAAAAGCTTGGTCGTTTACCGAGATGTCAATATCGCATTGAAGCGAACGCCAAGTGAAGATAGCCTGAAATTTGCTAATTATCTGAAGGGTGATACATCAAAAAATATTTTTCAGCAACTTGGCTGGTCTGACAAGATGATATTCTAATAAACAAAAATATCTAACGTATAAAAAATGGGGGCAACTAATTATTTAAAGGATATGCTCACCCTAACAATAACAAAGTATCATTAAGTAAGAAGGAAGCGGCCAGATGGCCGCTTCCTTCTTAGATATTTTATAACGTGTCAGTTTGTCGATTAAAGCACAATCGTAGCCTAATCGTCTTTTGGGGAAGGACAATAATACCATTAATGATATTATGAAGAAAGACACCGACTCGGGGCCGGCGTCAGATAATCAGATAACTATAAAAAGATTTATTATATCATAGCCATTATATTCACTTATCTTTCAACTTCTTCATTAAATAATTTCCGATATAAGATGAAATATAAGGCCAGTCATAACTAGTTACCCTCCCATTATTCTCAAAATACTTTGCAAACCCTTCAGCAAACGATTCCTCAAGAGCATTTTCATAGTTGTTTTCAGGCTGCAAATAATACTGTTCAGTAATTTTCCCTGACTGATAGTCATTATACCAATTTCGATAAAATTCAGGATCCTTACTTAGCTTTCGTCCATCTAGTCGTTGCCCCACCAATTTATCTAGGGTATGGGCAAACTCATGAATGACAAGATTCGATGAACCATGATTACCTTTTGGAATAGTCCACTCACCTTTATTATTTTTGGTTAATGCTATGACAAGCTCATTCTCACCATCCGGAGAGCCTGCACCGGGTATGCTATCCCATGTAACTCCATCTGGGTGACCCCTCACTGGCACACCCTTTAAATGGGTCCAATAGGTAGTGACATTATCATTGGTAACAATAACTCTCCCCACCGAATTCAAATTCCAGTTGGTACTAAGAATTATAGGATCGAGCTTTGCCAGTTCCTTGCCTACCAGATATTTTGCCTCACTGATTGGTACAGTAGACTTGGTATTCACATCAACCATACCCATGCCACTTGAAAGCCGCTTCAATGTACCTGCATCCATCACTGCTTTAGCCCATTGCAACTGTTCCAAGGTCAGTTCTGCATCCACTTTAAAGGCTGGATTAAGATCTTCAAGATAACGAATGAAGTCATCTCTATAGTAAGTACCACCACTTTGTCTAGCCATTTCAATCTTCAGCTCGAAGATAGTATCAATATCATCCGGGAACTCCATCTCTTCAAGTAAGGCATATATATCGCATCCTCTGACATAAGAGGCCACTCCTAAAAGAAGTAGAATAAATATTTTTGATAGTATCAAACTCTTTTTCATACACCAATCCTAATGATATGTAGCCTCACGAGTCAAACGGGCGCTGGAGCAGGTGATCACGTGGCGAGGTAAGCCCGCCATTATCCGATGTGACAATGGCCCGGAATACATCAGCGAAGAGCTCAAGCGATGGGCGAAACAGGAGGGGATAACCCTGGGCTATATCCAGCCAGGAAATCCGCAGCAGAATGCCTACATCGAACGGTTTAACCGCACGGTGCGCTACGACTGGCTGGGCCATTACCTGTTTGAGTCACTGAATGAACTACAGGAGTTTGCCACGAACTGGCTGTGGGTTTATAACCATGAGCGGCCCAATATGGCGCTGGGTGGCTACACGCCGAAACAGCGTCTGGCACAGGCCGCATGACCTCTACTTTTGAATGCCCCTAAAAATGGGGGGATTACCTATGGAAGTGACTGGGGGGCGTTCGCCAGGCTGCGTAACTGGACCAGCAGATAATCCCTATAGAACTGCCCGAACAGTTTACCAGGCTCGAGGGATGAGAGTATGACTTGGCGTCGCCGTTCCAGATTGCTAGGCAGGCGGCGCACATGGGTGTCTATCCAGACGATGTGGCCGCAAGGAGAGATCATCATGTTACCCAAATGAAGATCTCGGTGGTAGTAGCCATGCCTTGCCAGGTGGTCGATATCCTGGGCGAGCCTGTGCAGCAGGGACAGCCGACCGGCCTCGTCGCTCCGCTGAAAGTAGTCTTCACCAGAGTGATGATCTGTCAGGTAGCGCACTGCGAGAAAAGAAGCGCGGGGATTAAGCGGATTAAGCGCAATGCCCGCAGCCTTGCAGGGAACAACCCGTAGGCCAGCCTTGTGCAGACGCCGATTACTTTGTAACTCCCGAAAAGCGTCAATATGGCCGATCAGCCGCTTGTTGAGCAAGTCTCGACACAACCAGCCAAGAGTCCAGCGGGGGTACTTGTCGGGTACTATCTTGCACAACGTATTGCTGGCAGGATGCAACCAGAACTGGCTGCTGGCGATGTGCTCCAGCTGACGGGTCAGTTCGGTTTGCTGCAATGACCAGTGAGCCAGCCCGAGTTGGTCGTGTAATAGTAGGTAGTAGTATTTCTTGCCGTGCAAGTTGAGTGTAGTCAGCATCATAGGATTAAGTAGGAGATGATGAGTGATCTGCACCAGTCTGCAGTCCCATCGCTGACTGAAACTTAATAGGCAATAAAAAACGTCTGGAGGAGTGAATAACGAGAGTTGGACACCTAAGGAAGGTGCGAACAAGTCTGTGATATGAGATCATAATGTTCATCCGGAGCCGCATTTCCGAGGGCCATCATGAGTCATCAACTCACCTTCGCCGACAGTGAATTCAGCAGTAAGCGTCGTCAGACCAGAAAAGAGATTTTCCTCTCCCGCATGGAGCAGATACTGCCGTGGCAGGATATGACCGCTGTCATCGAGCCGTTTTATCCCAAGGCGGGTAATGGCCGGCGCCCGTATCCGCTGGAAACCATGCTGCGCATTCACTGCATGCAGCATTGGTACAACCTGAGCGATGGCGCGATGGAAGATGCTCTGTACGAAATCGCCTCCAT